>JBJTGC010000056.1:0-4439 GCA_046093725.1 Actinomycetota bacterium | reverse complement strand
TCATCCGCCTTCGTAAATCGAACCTCCACTGGGAAACTCACAATGTGACCCTGACGTTCGACCATCTGGCGAAGCTCTGTCAGAACTTCGGCACCCGACGAGCGGGGAACTGCAAACTCCATCTCTTTGAATCGCACCAGTCGTGCGCTGGCAAACACTTTGTGGCTCTGGTCGCGATACTTGCGCGATCCAGAGGCAGGTAACGCGGTCGCAAGTCGCGGAATGAGAGACGGACGAATACTTCCCAACCGACACACCGCACCAAAACCGACGTTCTCAAGAACTGTCTTTTCAGCAAAGTGTCTCCACCGTGGAAGTGGATCGGGAGCTTCATCTGTGCGGGAGTTCCTCTTCGTCAAGCACCACTTCGTGTGCGGTATCCAGTAAAACTCGAAATGGTCAGTGGTATCAACGACCTCATCGAGACGCTCCATCAACTCCTCCACACGCATCGCACCCTCTTGCGCCTCGAGGCGAAATGCCGGCACCACTTCGAGGGTGTACTCAACGACAACACCCAAGGCCCCAACATTGACTACAACGATTCGCACTTCATCTGGATCATCGATGTGTCGCACTCGTCCGAATCCATCGACCAGCGTGATGGCACGGACTTGTGCTGCGAGTCCGTAGAACTGTGCACCTGTGCCGTGCGTTGAAGTTGAGATCGAGCCGGCAACAGTCTGAGCCGTGATGTCTCCAAGATTCGGCAATGCGAGCCCCAGCCCCGCAAGTTCGTTGTTCAAGTCGCTCAGCACTGTTCCGGCACCGACAACGACCAAGGAGCGTGCGTAGTCCACATGACGAAGTCCGGCGAGCTTGGAGACATCGACGAGCAGTCCGGATGTCTGAACAGCTGGGGTGAAACTATGTCCGCTTCCGGCCACCCGCACCGACTGACCAGCAGCAAGTGCACGGGACACTGCTAGGACAACTTCGTCGAGTGTTCGTGGAGTCACCATTTCGGCCGGCGTGAACACCACGTTCCTCGCCCAGTTCTTCCACTGCGTTGCCATTGGCGCCTATCGACTCTCCCCGGCAACAGTGCCGGACCCTGAAGATAATAAGGTTCCCGATGTCAGGAAGGACCGACACATGCCCCACATCCCCCACGTCGACTATCTCGTTCTTGAGCCGGCACCCCATCTGGTCGCAAATCAGTGCACATCATGCAAGGCACGCTTCTTTGATCGTCGTAACGCATGTGCCAATTGCTCGAACAAATCATTCGAGAAGGTGGACATCGCCACTGAAGGCATTGTGCGGTCATTCACCATCGTGACCTTCGCGGCGCCGGGTGTTCCAGTTCCCTTTGTGGCTGCAGTCGTGGACTGTGGCGGAACGTCCGTAAGAGGAAATGTCATCAACTGCGACCCGACTCCAGAGGCCGTGTCGCTTGGCATGAAGGTACGCCTCACCACCTATTCACTCGGATCAGACGACAACGGAGTTGAAGCCATTGGCTTTGGCTTCGAACCGGCCTGAACCACGAACTCTTCTCACCACCATCTCGAGAGCACACGAAAGGCACCACTCATGGCAACAGATGACATCTACATACTTGGCATCAATATGACGAAGTTCGGGAAACACCCCGACAAAGACACTGTCGATCTTGCGTCGGCGGCAGCACTCGCTGCACTTTCAGACGGTGGCGTCACCATGAAGGACATGGGCGTACTCGCGGCAGGATGCTTGATGGGTGGTGGCTTCATCGCTCAGCAGATTCAGAAGCAGATCGGCCAGACCGGTATTCCGGCATACAACGTCTCGAATGCATGCGCCACCGGTGCAACTGCGCTGCGTACCGCGATCATGGCCATCAAGGCTGGCGAATGCGACATGGGTCTTGCAGTGGGCGTCGAGAAGTTGGCTGGAGCAGGTCTCCTCGGAGGAGGCGGCAAGCCGAAGGCCGACGGACACACCTGGTCACCGAGCGGCCGGTTCGGTGCTGTCGCGCCAACCGATGGTCGCATCGGCACTGACACCATGCCTGGAACGTTCGCCCAGGTCGGAATGGAATACGGACACAAATATGGCGGAGCGTCATTCGAGTTGTTCGCGCGTATCTCAGAGAAGAACCACGCGCACAGCACGCTGAACCCACTCGCTGCGTACACAAAGCGCATGACTCTGGAAGAGATCATGGGAGACCTCATGATTGCGTACCCGAACACGCGTGCAATGTGCTCGGCCAACTGTGACGGTGGCGCCGCAGCAGTCGTTGTATCCGGCTCAAAGCTGCGCACTCTTTCAAAAGAGCAGCAGCGTCGCGCAGTCAAAGTCTCTGCATCGGTACTCACAACCGACCCGTATCAAGAGGCTTGCCAGGTGCTTCCCGATGTCAACACCCTCACCAAGATCGCGGCACGCAAGGCGTTCGAGCAGGCCGGCGTGAGTCCGTCAGATCTTGACCTTGTCGAACTTCATGACTGCTTCGCGACAGCTGAACTGGTTCACTACGACAACTTGATGTTGTGCGAAGAAGGCGGTGCCGTCGACTTCTTCAATTCCGGAGCAACGTGGCGGGACGGTTCCACACCGGTGAACGTCTCGGGTGGGCTTGAATCAAAGGGACACCCCATTGCTGCAACTGGTATTGCAAATATCTGGGAGATCTGCCATCACCTCCGCGGTGAAGCAGGTGACCGCCAGATTGAAGGAGCAAAAGTCGGTTTGGCACACGTCATCGGACTCGGTAACGCATGTGGCGTTCATATCCTGGAGAAGTCAGCGCTCTGACTCCGTAGGCGATTCACCTACACCTCAACATCTCGACGCGGTGCTGTAATTTAGACGCCGTGGCGGACTCACATTCTTGGTCAGAGTCCGCATTTCGACTTGAACTTCGGCAGTGGCTCGCCCAACGCGCTCCCTTTGATCCTCTCCCTATCGACGATGAGCAGCGCACACGACATCTTTCCGACTGGCAACGCGAGCTATTTGAGGCCGGATATGTCGGTGCGTCATTTCCCAAGGAATTTGGTGGACAGGGACTTCCACCCTCTTGTGAAGCCATCATCCTCGAAGAATTGGGAAACATAGGGGCGCCGAGCGCATTCCATTACGCCTACGTCGCACGAGTCATTCTTGAATACGGCAACGCATCACAGCAACAGCGGTATCTCCGTCCGGCACTCAATGGCCAAGAGCGTTGGTGCCAAGGATTCAGCGAACCTGATGCCGGTAGCGATCTCGCTTCCGTCAGAACGTCAGCTGAACGTGATGGCGACACTTTTGTGATCAACGGACAGAAGGTGTGGTCGAGCAGAGCTCATTGGGCTAATTGGTGTCTCCTCCTTGTGCGGACCGGAGGTCACGACGAGCGCCACCGCACCTTGACAATGTTCATTGTCGACATGAAAAGCCCCGGTCTCACGGTGCGACCCTTTCGTCAGATGAACGGCGCCCTTGAATTCGCAGAGCTCTTTCTGGACAACGTCCGTGTACCGGAAGAGAACATTGTCGGATCCTTGAACGGTGGATGGCACATCGCCATGTCGACCGTTGCTTACGAACGAGGTCCGTCAGACGTTGGGCTTCTGGCTGATCTTCGACGTTCGATACAGGACCTCGTGGCCCTTGCTCAACAGTCACAATGGCTCCCAACGAGCACGCGCAGCCTTCAACTAGCTCGCCTAGTCGTAGCAGCTGATGTTCTGCAAGCACACGTCATGAGAAGCCTTCACGATGAGTCCCTGAAGGACACAATGCATGCCTCTGTTGACAAGATTCTCGTGACCGACTTGATACAAGCAATCGGGCACCTCCAGCTTGAAACGTATGGGGCGTCAGCGGTGTTGGGCGCCAGGCCGGACATCATGTTCGACTACCTCTACGGAAGAGCGTCCAGCATCTACGGCGGCACCGCCCAGATCCAACGAAACGTGATCGCACAGAGATTGTTGGGGCTACCCCGATGAAGCATGAACATGAGGCTTGCTGATGCACGGCTCATTGAACGAAGAACTTCGATTCCTAGTGAATTCCTTGGCTGGTATCGCCAGAGCGCTAGAAATTAAAGACCTACACGAGTCCTTGACATCAAGACAGAGATCAATTGATCTACTCGCTACATCTGGTCTCTCACTTCTCGGCGGACCAGTCGAAACTGGTGGCGCAACAAGCGTTCTGCAGATGTCGGTGATCGTGGAGGCCATCAGCAAAAGTTGCTCAGTTGCAGATTTCCTTGGTACCAGTCTCCTGGCTCCTCATCTGCTTCTTTGTGCTGGCCTGTCGCCGGAATCCAACGCCTTGACAGCAGACGGACGGCGCCTTGTTGTGGGCTTCGACTTGAACCTCCGCTCAATTGCGCGCGGAGACGGTGCACCGATGGCCGCAGTAGATATCGGCACCGCACCTCACACAGCACTTCATCTCTCTCGTGACGGACGAGTCTTGCTTGCAACACCAGTGTCGAACGATGCTCTAAGTGTGGG
>JBJTGC010000055.1:0-2033 GCA_046093725.1 Actinomycetota bacterium | reverse complement strand
GTGTGCGCCGATGTTGCAGCGCTGAAGGAACAGACCGGAGCCACGGTCATTCAACCCGACCGTGTTCGACGCGTGCTCTCCAGTCGTCGCCAGTGGGCTATCGATGAGGGTGTCGATGCCGACTTTGCTGAACATATCTTTCGCACACTTCTTGCCGAGACACATCGCATCGAAGTTGCCGACGCACATCCCGTGCCTGCTCCCAGCAAGTCAGCTGGCGAAATCAATCGCAGTGAACTCGACACGGTCGCCTGTCGCATCGACCACGTCGTGGTTGCCGTTGCCGACATCGACGCCGCACGCCACTTCTTCGCCGACATGGGTTTTCGCATTCAGGCGACCGACGATTCGAATGTGGTGACAGCAGAAGCAGGTGGTGTCGCCGTCGTGCTCGTCGGGCCAGGCAATGATCCCACCATCGCGAAGTATCTCTCCGAGCATGGCTCTGGTGTTCAGCACATCGCAATCGAAGTACTGAACGCAGGCTTTACTCGCGATGCACTCGACTCAGCGGGCGTTCCGCGCCTCACCGATGTCATCGTGGACAATGACGGCCACGAGCAGGTCTTCACTGTCATGGACCCGGCATCTGGGGTACAGCTTGGCTTCATCAGTCGTGTCGGCCATCGCGTACCGATGACAGGTGACAATGTTCGGGCGTTGTTCCGGGCACTTGCCGACGGCTGAGGCCGCCCTACTTCTTTCAACTTGAGCACCTGAGGACTACAGTTGGCGTTGCTCGGTTACAAGGGCAACGCACGGTTCTAACTCTCGTGTGAAGTCTGACCGGCACTGGCACACAATTCATCCGCTCATTACAAACACCTTGGAGGTGTTGCGTGTTGTCGCGCCAGTTCTCTGCAGACGAGTTTCTGCACTCCTATCCCGTGGACTCGACTCTTCTCGATGTCGTGTCGACGGCTCCGTTGAATGATCTCACGGCACAAGCGCGTGATGTGCGCGACCGTCACCACGGCACACGCATCACCTACTCGCCGAAGGTGTTCATTCCACTCACCATGTTGTGCCGCGACAAGTGTGGTTACTGCACCTTCGCCCAACCGCCTGCTCGTCTTGAAAAGACGTACCTCTTGCACGAGGTCGTAATTGCAATTGCGCGTTCCTGCGCTCGACTCGGTTGCCATGAAGCACTTTTTACTTTGGGAGAGCGGCCCGAGCTTCGGTACGAAGTCGCCGCAAATTGGCTCAAGACAAATGGTTACGACTCGACCGTGCACTACCTGCACGACATGGCACAGCTGGTGCTTTCCGAAACTGGCCTGCTTCCGCATGCGAATGCCGGTGCGTTGTACCACGATGAGTTGGCGATGCTTCGCGCTGTGTCGCCATCACAAGGGATGATGCTCGAAACATTGCGCGCCGATCTCGATTGCCACAAGGGAGCACCCGACAAGCATCCTCAACGACGTCTCGACACGCTGTGCTCCGCCGGAGAATTATCCATCCCCTTCACCACGGGAATTCTCGTCGGCATCGGCGAAACACGCGAAGACCGAGTGAAGGCACTGTCCCTCATTGCTGCAGTGCATCACCGCTACGGACACGTACAGGAAGTCATCGTGCAGAACTTCCTCCCGAAACCACGTACGGGAATGCAGCATGCAAAGCCATGCCCCGAGGACGAGTTCTTGTGGACCATCGCTGCCGCTCGACTGTTGCTACCTGCCGACATTCACTTGCAGGCTCCACCGAACCTGTCAGATGACTTCGGTGTCTTGCTCGATGCCGGCATCGAT
This sequence comes from Actinomycetota bacterium, assembly GCA_046093725.1. GTDB lineage: Bacteria > Actinomycetota > Acidimicrobiia > Acidimicrobiales > Ilumatobacteraceae > UBA2093. Next base: position 276 of record JBJTGC010000055.1, on the reverse strand, counting down.
GACTGGGGTGGAGTGTCACCCGTAACAGCGGATCATGTGAATCCCGAACGTCCGTGGCCCGCACTCGATGTGTTGCGCAGAGAAACTGAAGTACGTCGATTCACGCTTGCGCCGCGTCTCACCATTTATCCCGAGTACGCCACCAAACCAGAGGCATGGCTCGATGCCAGTCTTCGATTCCCAGTGCTTGACCGAAGCGATGCCGAAGGATTGGGTCGCGATGATCCGGGCGCATTGTGGCCAGAGAAGGTCACTGCTGCTGATGTGGTGCACGAT
>JBJTGC010000054.1:0-2219 GCA_046093725.1 Actinomycetota bacterium | reverse complement strand
GCTTCGCGACTTTTTCTTCCACGACATCAACGCATGTCACCACATGACCCAGCCGCGCAAAGCACGCTCCAGACGACAAGCCGACGTAGCCGGTGCCGATTACCGCAATATTTGTCACGCAACAAGTGTATTCGCAGTGACTCAACTGCCGGTGAAGCGCCGGTAGTACACTCTCTCCGTGGCTCGGCGTGTGCTTCGTAGGCTATTTCTTCGAATTGCATCACTGCTTGGCATCCCAGAAGTTCAGCACCGTCTTGATGTCCTGGATGCCGAAGTCCGACGGGTTGAATCGCTCATTGGACCAGTTGCTGACCTCGTGGAACGAAGAAATCGCGACCTTGCCGGCGCCCTAAGCGCAGACTTGGCATCTGCTGTTGAGACTCTGACATCTGCAATCAGCTCTCTGGCCGCAGACCAACGGTCGCTCGCAGAGCAACAGTCAGCTCATTTTGAGAATCGCCTCACCTCGTTGAACGAGGCATTAGTTGCCTTCGTCGATGCGAAGAACGAACAACAACGTATCGCCCTGGTTGCATTCGTCGAGGAACTTGCAGCCCGCCAGGTCCAGATTCGTCAGAGTGTTGACACGCTGCGGATGCAAGTAGGGTCCACAGGTGCGAAGCCAGCCGGCCAATCCGGTCCGTCGGCCCAACTGCCACCAGTCATTGACGATGCCTTCTACGTGGCCCTCGAGAACCATTTCCGCGGATCCCGCGATCTGATCGCGGAGAGGCAACAGTCATACCTTCGTCACTTGCCGTCTGTCGTCAACGACGACCACCCGGTGGTTGATCTTGGATGTGGCCGGGGGGAATGGATGGGCGCCCTCCAGTCCCGTGGCATCCCAGTAAGAGGTGTCGATTCAAATGTTGTCTGCGTGGCCGAGTGCACCGACAAGAACCTCCACGTCGAACTATCTGACATCGTGGATTATCTCCACGGACAACCCGACCAGTCAGTGGGAACATTCACCATGTTCCAGGTCCTGGAGCATCTACCGTTTCCTGTTCTTCTGGACACGCTCCGACAGATCAGAAGGGTGCTTGTACCCGGTGGACGCCTGATTGCCGAAGTTCCGAATGCAAAAAACCTCCGCGTGGCTGCGGGCACCTTCTGGATTGATCCCACGCACCAACGCCCCCTGTACCCCGAGCTGCTCCTGTTCCTCGCTGAGGAGCTTGGCTTCTCTAGTACCGAGGGAATCTACGTCAATGACTTGTCCCCGAAGTTCGACCTATCTGGTCTTTCCGACGGCCCGAGAGAGGCACTGCAGCGACTGCTTGATGCCGTTGATACAGCCGGTGACTTCGCCCTAATCGCGACTGCGTAGCGAAATCGTTCGTCGAGAGAAGTTCTCGACAGCCAGGTCCAAGGACTCCTCCACACCCTTCATCACTTCAGACCATCTGTATCGATCTTCCACGTACTGCCGTCCGTTTCGGCCCATCTCGTCCGCAAGTCCAGGGCTTTCCAGGAGCATCATCACTGCCTGTTCGAATTCCGCATAACCCTCGTACGGAATGGCACCACCGGAACGCATGGCCTGCCCACGCAGTACCGTGCTAGCACCCTGCACCAGTGCAGGTCTGCGTTGCACCCACGACTCGCACAGAACTATCGAGAAGCTCTCGAAGAACGAGGGCTGAACCAGCGCGAGCGACCCCTTGATTGCGGCGTGCTTCACGGGTTCATCAAGAAATCCGGTGATGACGATATCCTCATGCCTCGGCAAGTCGACAAGCTCCTCACCGGCAAGCACGAGCTTCAAAGGAATGTCATACATCGACTTCATGGCCACGAAGAACTCACACAGTTGCTTCACGCCTTTCATTGGGTCAAGCCTGCCCACGTACACGAGATATGGCATGTCACCAAGATCGTGTTCCGACTTGAATTCAACGATACTCGCAACTTCCGGATCCATTTCGATGCCAATGCCGACGACTCGCCCCGGTGGGCTTATTCGGAACCGCTCCCTAACAACCTCTTCCTCCTCCGGCGTGAAGTAGAGGTAAGAATCGGGCAATCGGAACGTTGACTCGAAGATGGACATGCGCAGCGAAGGTTCATCGTGCGCCGTGGGTTGAAAAATCACCGGGACACGACCAGCCACTGCGGGAATCCCCAGTGCCGCGTTCGTGTAGAGGTCCGTCATGAAGATCACGGCATCAAACCGGGTTGCATTGTTGATAAGCCAGGTGCGCATGCCCACCATGTCA
>JBJTGC010000053.1:0-4342 GCA_046093725.1 Actinomycetota bacterium | reverse complement strand
TGCGCGATCGACTTGCCGAGGCCGATGCGGTGGTCGTGTGCGGGGGTCTTGGTCCGACTCACGATGACCTCACTCGCGAGGCAATAGCCGAAATCATGGGTGTCGAGTTGGAAGAGGACGAAGAGGTTGCTGAACGCAGTCTCAACATGTTCTCGGCCCGTGGACGGCGTATGCCCGCCAACAACATGAAACAGGCACTGGTCCCTAAAGGTGCCTCGGTCATTGCGCAGACTCGTGGCACTGCACCTGGTCTCATCTGCCCCGTGGGCAACAAGGTGCTGTACGCAGTGCCGGGTGTTCCGCATGAGATGCAGGACATGTTGACTCGCGCCATCATTCCAGACCTCTTGGCACGTTCCGGTTCGACATCCGTCATCGTCAGTCGAGTGTTGCGCACGTGGGGCGAGAGCGAGTCGGGTCTCAACGAGCGTTTGCAGGGCATCATCGACGAACTTGATGGTGTCGGCAATCCCACGCTGGCGTTTCTTGCCAGCGGTTGGGAAGGAATCAAGGTGAGGCTCACAGCGAAGGCATCGACAGAAGATGACGCTCGCGCACTTATTGCACAATGGGAACAGAAGATTCGCGAAGCAGTGTCTGATGTCATTTTCGGAACCGACGACCAAACCATGGAATCAGTGGTGCTCGACCTACTTGAGGCGCGAGGCTGGACATTGGGTGTTGCAGAGTCCGTCACGGGAGGTCTTGTCTCGGGTCGTCTGACGTCGGTTGCTGGCTCGTCTGTGGTCTTTCGCGGCGGAATTGTGTCGTATGCAAGCGCCGTGAAGCACGACCTGCTCGACGTTCCGGTTGGTCCTGTTGTGTCTCACGATGCGGCTGAGTCAATGGCGAGAGGCGCGCGCACGGTGTTGGGTAGCGATGTGGGGTTGGCTCTTACGGGTGTGGCCGGACCCACTGAACAAGATGGCCAACCAGTTGGCACACTCTTCGTGAGTGTGGCGATGCCAGATGGTTCATCGCACACGCACAACTTGCGACTTCCCGGTCAACGAGACCAAATGAGGCAATTGAGCGTGATATCGGCGCTCGATGTGTTGCGCCGAGCTCTCACTGCGTGAGAAACGTTTGCGAACTCAGCGTTTGATGCTGATCATTGTGATCAGCGGACGTGTGACAATTCGAAAGTCGAGAGTGTCGAGCTTTGTCGTAAAAGAGTCAATGACGGTGAAGCCGATGGGAATCGCCTGACCTGCAGCTGACACCAGTGGAACGACCGCAGCTGGGAATGTTCCGCCCGCACCGAACATCTCGGCATAACGATCATCTGATGCTTGCTGGATAGCGCGGAGTGCTCGCTTTACCGCCGGGCGTGTGCGCGCCGCAATGTATGTCTCCAGTCTGAACCGACGCCAGTTGATGCGCTCTGGTGCAACAGCAAGTTGATAAATCTGCGCAGTGGCATCGGGTAGGTCATTTGCCGCAATTCCTGATGTCGTGATGGCGCCTGTATCCGCTGCAGCGTTGGTGAGAAGTGTCTTCATTGCGTCAATGAGCAGTTCTTCTTTGATGTCATATTGCGTATAGACGGCTCCGCTTGTGAGGTGGGCTCGACGAGCAATGCGTGAGACGGTGGTTTGCTCGAAGCCGGCACGCCCCATGACCTCTGCTGTTGCATTGATGAGCGCGTCGCGCAGTGGGTCGCCTGTCGTCGCCACCACGAATGGTGTCACCTCGAGCGTCGGCCGGGTAGTACGAATGTCGACTGGCGTCCGCAGTGCTTGGGAATAGATGGGGACAATCAGGGACCATTCGTCTGGGCGTTGATTGACGAAACTGAAAAGGCCCATACCAAGCAACACCGATAATGCGGTGAGCCTGCGTACACGCTCGTCGTGAGGCGTTGATTCATCGAGCCCATTTGCGGCGAACCATTTCGGCATCCAGTCGCTCATCTCTTCGTTCAACACGTCGTGACGATGAGCAACAGCAAGGCATTCAAGACCTGCGGCAATTGTTGGACTCGGCCTCACAAGTTTCTTGACGACATTGGTCATCGACTCGGAGTCGCCTGTCATCATCGATTCAAGGCCACCAGAGAGAAGAGAGAGCGTTGGCTCAGCGAGTCGATTGGTCCAGAGTCCGACGGCGATTTCCGCTGCGCTTTCGTATCGGCCGTACATTGCTCCGCTCGTGAGGTTCACGCGACGGGCTACAGAGCGAAGCACAATTCGATCAATTCCGACATCGCATACTTCAACGAGAGCGGCATCAAGAATTCGATTGTCGTTATCGACGGATGCTTGTGATCGTCGCCGGGGGTTGAGCGGCACGCAGAAAGGGTAGCCCGATAGCATCAAGAGTCAGCGAATGATGCCCCTGTAGCTCAGTTGGATAGAGCAACGGACTTCTAATCCGTTTGTCGCAGGTTCGATTCCTGCCGGGGGCGCTTACTGGCCCAGTGACGCACGTGTCACCGCAAATCGTGGAACTGACAGCCCGAAGGCCTAACCTTGCAATTCGTGAAATACGTGAAGGGTGACACTGTCATCTACCCTCAGCATGGTGCCTGCATTGTGGTCGGAACCAAGCAGGTAACTGCATTCGGAACTCGACAGGAATATCTCATCCTGAAGACCGTTATCAATGAGATGACCCTTCAAGTACCTACGGCAAAGGCCGATCAAGTTGGTGTGCGTCCGCCCGTTTCTGCCAACGAACTAGAAGACCTCGTATCCGTACTTTCCAAAGCCGACCCACGCGTGCCATCGAACTGGTCGCGTCGTTTCAAGAATCACCAAGAGAAGCTGAAGAGCGGCGACGTGTACCAGGTCGCAGAGGTGGTACGTAACCTCGCGGCGCGAAACCGCGATGCATCGTTGTCGGCCGCTGAGCGAACAATGTACGAGCGCGCACGAATCAACCTCATTTCTGAAATTGCTCCTGCTCTGAAAGTGTCGAATGAAGAGGCCGAAAAGTTCTTGAATGACGCGCTCGAAAAAGGCGTGTTGAAGCCTGCCAAGGTGGCCAAGAAGAAGGCCGAGGCTGCACCTAAGAAAGCAGCCGACGAAGACGACGACTTCTAACCCGAGTTCTTATGGCACGAGTGGCGTACTGCGGACTTGGTGTCATGGGCGCGCCCATGGCTCGCCATCTAGCTCAGGCCGGTCACGAAGTGCGTGTACACAATCGCACGGCTTCAAAGATGCATGACCTTGCATCTATCGCAACTGTTACCCCGTGTTCCTCGCCCCAAGATGCTGCCAGAGGAGCAGACCTCGTCATGTTGTGTGTTGGCAACGATGAAGATGTTCGGTCAGTTGTGTTCGGCGAACACGGAGTGGTTCACGGTTTGTCGCGCGGGGCAGTGGTAGTTGACCACACCACCACGAGCGCGGATCTCTCGCGCGAGGTGTCACGCCGGCTAGCTGAGATCGGTGTCGACTTCGTCGATGCGCCAGTAAGCGGAGGGCAGGCCGGAGCCGAAAACGGAACTCTCACTGTGATGTGCGGTTCCGACAGTGCTGGTGCCTTTGACAAAGTTGCTCCTGTCATCGACGCCTACGCAAAAAGCTGTGTGCTGCTCGGGTCGGCAGGCTCGGGTCAACTCGCCAAGATGGTGAATCAGATTTGCATAGCTGGCGTTCTTGAAGGTCTTGCTGAAGGACTCAACTTTGCGGTTGCCGCCGGACTCGATGCCCACGCAGTCGTTGATGTCATTTCCAAAGGCGCCGCGCAGAGTTGGCAGATGGAAAATCGCGGTCACACCATGATTGATGGCAAGTTCAACTTCGGGTTCGCTGTTGAGTGGATGAAGAAAGACCTCAGTTACGCGCTTTCAGAGGCTGCGCGCCTCGGGGCCCCGGTGCCTCTCGCCGCAGAGGTGTTGAGTTTCTATGAGGAACTGATGAACGCTGGCGATTCACGCAGCGACACCAGCAGCCTCATTCGGCGCTATCGCCGTTGATCATCTCCCGCTGGCAGCGGTGGCGAATGCGTCGAGCAAGGTGTCAAGTTCGTCGTCGGTGATGACGAGTGGCGGACAGAAGGTGTTTGCATCGTTGATTGCTCGTGTGATGGCACCCAACTCGAGCATGCGATCGCGGATTGCCATGGCGTCCTGATCTGCGCGAAGTGCGGCTGCCCACACCGCACCACAGCCACGAACTCCGGCAATGGTGCCGTCAGCGGCCAGAGCAGACAACGCGGTCTCGATGCGTTGACCAATATGTTGGACGCGTCCGAGCAAGCCCTCGTTTTGTAGTGCGTCGATGTTGGCATGCGCCGCGGCGCACGCAACTGCATGTCCGCTGTATGTGTATCCGTGACGCAGGATGAATGTGGGGTCAGACTCGAGTGGCGCACACACACTTTGGGCCAGCAC
>JBJTGC010000052.1:0-3018 GCA_046093725.1 Actinomycetota bacterium | reverse complement strand
CTCGCGATGCATCACTCTTCGTTTCGCAGGGCTACGCACTTCATCATGTGGAGGTGCTGGACTTGTTCCCTGAGACGCACCACATTGAAGTGGTGTCGGTCTTCACGCGCTGAAGTGCGCCCTCTGGGGATCGAACCCAGGACCTGCGGATTAAGAGTCCGTTGCTCTACCAGCTGAGCTAAAGGCGCGCGGTTAGTCACTATAGGTGCTGCATGCCTTTAGGGGCGGTGCCGACACTGACGCGACGTATGTCTGTCGGGACCACGTGGGCCACGAATTTGGGTGAGTAAGGGGACTTGAACCCCCGACCTCCAGGGCCACAACCTGGCGCTCTAACCGGACTGAGCTATACCCACCATGGGAAGCCCCAAGTGTGCCATGTGCAAAGGGAAGTCCCAACTCTGATGGGTATTACGCACGTCGGTGCGATGGCATGCAAACCGTCGGGTAGCCTTGGAGTTATCACTTATTGGAGTTGATAATGAAAGCGACGACTACTCCGTTGCACCATTCCCTGGCGAACCGGGCCAAGGACATCACAAAGCGCGAACTGCAGACATATGCAGAGCGCACGAAGAACTCGCAGGTGGCGAACACAAGGGCGAGAAAAGTCCTGCCACTTGGCGTTCCATCGAGTTTCCAAGCCTATGACCCGTATCCCATCGTGGTTCGCAGTGCGCAGGGTCCCTTCATGGAAGACGTCGATGGCAATCGTTATGTCGACTACGACATGGGGTTTGGCGCATTGTTCTCAGGACATTGCCATCCCATCGTGCGACGCGCAATTGAACTGCAGCTCGACGATGGAACTCTGTTCGTCACGCCCGCTGAAAGCAACGCTGAAGTCGCCGAGTTGTTGGGTGCACGTTACGGATTGCCGATGTGGCGTTTCACCAACTCCGGGACCGAAGCCACGATGGACGCGATTCGCGTTGCTCGCGGCGTCACGGGGCGCGACAAGATCGTCAAAGTCGAAGGCGGCTATCACGGCCATCATGACGAGGTCATGATTTCGATGAAGCCAGCAATCAACCTTGCCGGCCCTGCAGATGCACCCGTTCCGGTTCCTGCCACTGCCGGAATCACACAGGCTGTACTCGGGGACACCATCGTCATTCCGTACAACGACCCTGAGGCGCTCGAACGAGTACTGAAGAACGGAGATGTCGCGGCATTCATCGTCGAACCCGTGATGGAGAACATCGGCATTTGTCTTCCGCACGATGGATATCTCAAAGCTGTTCGAGACATCACCAACAAGTACGGCACAAAGTTGATTTTCGATGAAGTGAAGACCGGTATCACCGCTGGTTGGTCGGGTGCCACAGGTCATTTCGGGGTCACCCCTGATCTCGTGTGTCTCGCAAAGAGCATCGGCGGTGGGTTGCCTCTTGGTGCGTTCGGTGGCACGCAAGAGTGCATGGATCAAATCACAGCAGGCAAGGTGCTGCATCTCGGTACGTACAACGGCAATCCGCTGTGTATGGCGGCTGCCAAAGCGGTGTTGTCGGAAGTGTGCACTCCTGCCGAGACCGAAGCGACCATTTCGCGCAATCAATCGCTTGTCGATGCTTGCAACAGCATCATCGCTCATGCTGGCGTGCCGGCTCACACAGTGAAATTCGGCGCAAAGGGTTGCATCACCTGGGCGCCTGAAAACATTCGCAACTACCGTGATTACAAGGCGACTGACTTCGACTTGGCGTTTGCGCAGTGGATTCACGGCATCAACCGTGGAATTCTCTTGCCACCCGGTCTCGACGAACAGTGGCTCATCTCGGTGATGCACACCGAAGAAGAAGCGCTTCGCTACGCAAACGTCTTCCAGGAATTTGTCGATGAACTCATCGCGTGAGTTGACAGTTACTCGCGCGCCGCTACCGAAGATGATTCTTCGTGGGCTGTTCAAGCGTTGCGCGTTTTGCGGTGGACGGCGAGCATTCTTCGTGGGTTACTTCAAGAAGGCCGAACGCTGTCAAACATGTGGTCTCAACTGGCAGCGAAATCTTGAGGGATTCGAATTGGGCTCATCCACGATGGGGGTGTTCATCACCTTTGGCTCGATCCTTGCCTGGATGGTGATCTCGGTGATCGCTGGCGTTGCGCTTGTTCCACTTCTTGTGGTTGCAGCAGTTCTGGCGGTGGGCATGCCGGTACTCACGTATCCACTCACGTACACGGTGTGGTTCGGTATCCATCTCTTCATGAATGACCCGACGCCAGAAGAGCTGGCCGACGCCGCCGAGTGGCGCCAGGCTCACGGCAGCTAGTCCTTTGGCCTGATTATTGGCCAGCCTCAACAGGTGGCTAGCCAGAGGGCCGAACATGGGGTCATTTTCTGGCCCACAATGCTTGACCGAACACCTGTTCGTAGTTACAGTGCTGTTGTTCGAACGCACCGGTTCCCTAAGGATTCGGGTGCCACAGGGCCCACACGGGGTACACACCCCCGAAAACCCTGCAGCACCTCTTCCGTAGGGTGCCGCCTTCCCAGCAACACACCTCGGGCTCCGGCTCGGGAACACGAAAGGCACACACAATGAGCAACACCACACCGGAGCGCGACAAGGCCCTCGATGCGGCCCTGGCCCAAATCGACAAGCAGTTCGGCAAGGGCTCCATCATGCGTATGGGCGAAAAGGGCACCATGGCCATTGAGGCCGTTCCCACTGGCGCCCTTCCTCTCGACCTTGCGCTCGGAGTCGGCGGTCTGCCGCGCGGTCGCGTCGTCGAGATCTTCGGACCAGAGTCGTCCGGTAAGTCGACACTCGCCATGCACGTCGTTGCCGAAGCGCAACGCACCGGTGGCATCTGTGCCTACATCGACGCAGAACACGCGATGGACCCGGTGTATGCCAAGGCCATCGGTGTCGATATCGATCAACTGCTCATCTCACAGCCAGACACAGGTGAGCAGGCGCTCGAAATCGCCGACATGCTCATTCGCTCCGGTGCACTCGATGTCGTCGTCATCGACTCTGTCGCAGCACTCACACCACGTGCGGAAATCGAAGGCGA
>JBJTGC010000051.1:0-2297 GCA_046093725.1 Actinomycetota bacterium | reverse complement strand
GACAACAACTTTTCTGTTGATTGGTGACACTGTGTGCGTACCCCGCACATCGAAGCTTGGAGTTGATGCCACAGCACTGAAGCTCGCGGCACCAGCACGCATCTATACGGTCAAGCAATCACGTCAAATCATTCGTGATGTGTGGCCTGATCGCCTCGAGGAAAAGGCACTCTCGATTGTTCAACGCGAATCGCACACCAATGCTGCGGCGTACAGCGGGTGCTGTGTAGGTCTGTTCCAGATCAAGTGGGAATCGCACAAGTCATGGCTTGCGGATATGGGAGTTGATTCTGCACACGACCTGCTCGACGCCGAAGTCAACGCAAAGGCGGCTCTGCAGTTGTATCGCCGGGCTGGTGGATGGGGCCCTTGGGGCGGCTGACGACGATCTCGTTGCCTTGTTATTGAGGCGAAAGTGCAGGAAAGCCGTAGACTTTGGGCTTTAACCGGCGCTCGTAGCTTAATGGATAGAGCATCTGACTACGGATCAGAAGGTTGGGGGTTCAAGTCCCTCCGAGCGCGCCAGTTAGTTCTACGGAATCAGCACGATCACTGATCGGCGGTTCTTGTCTTGGTCTGCACGAGTATCACCGTTGCTCACGGGGTCAAGCGCACCGATTGCTGCAATCGCAAACGGACCGTCTGAACCACGTGCTTTCAATGCATCTACAGTTGCCTGAGCGCGCTGCTTGGACAAGGTCACATTTTCTGGGGTGTTGCCCATCAAGTTGCCGGTATGTCCAGCGACCAGCACAGAACCAGCAGACTCAATACGAGTCTTCAACTTGTTCAAGCGAGCAATGGATGACGATTTGAAGTTTGCAGTGCCTGCATGGAAGTAGAGAGGCGCCAATACGGCTACCTCGTTGCCCACCTTCAAATCAGCGATGTCATCGCCGATGACGGTGGTCTTCAGTGTGCGCAGCACTGCACGAGTCTTCGCGTTGACGACCTGCGCAATGCAACGACCCTGATCGATGAACACCAGGTCTTCGTCATTTGGCAGACAGACACTAGGAGTGAGCGTCTTGATGTCCATCGTCGACGCCTGCGTCGGGCTCAACACCGAGATTGCCGAGTTGTCGGCAACCTTCACCGGCGCTGTGGTGTACACGGTGGGGTCGGTGACAGTGACGCCAGGAATTGCAGTGGCGTATGAACCAGTCGACGTTGTGCCTGCGACACGTGAAGCAACGGGCGCAGCAGTCGTAGTGGTGGTCGGTACTGCAGTTGTGGTTGTCGTAGCTGCCGCTGCTGTGGTGCCGGCAACTGTGACGGTGTCGCCAGATACCTGACCATTGCGTGCACGCCACCCGTCGAGATAGCCAGTTGTTGCGGTACCCGTGAGGATGTATGTGAGGTGGTACGTGCCAGTTGACTGGAAGCTCTCCGAGCTTCGCGTCGGTGGTCCGCTCATTGACATCGTCTCGAGAGTCATGCTCGGCACGGTCACTGAGAATGAGTTTCCGGAAACAGTGGGGAGTGTTCCACCGGCGTATGTTCTCGCCGCATACATCGCCGTACCGAAACCCCCAGGTTGACTTGGCGCGAGTTGTCGTGTGGTGGGGGCAACGGTGACCGACACAGTGAGTAGGCCGGACGCCGGAATACCCGTGAAAGTAACAACCACGCCGTTAGCTGTGTATGTGGCCGTGGCGGCTGCACCGACCACATCATCGGCGGTAATGGACCCGTACTTGATCTTGGTTGGCAGTGCGAGTGCAGTCGTGTTGTTCTGAGCCAGTTGACCGGTCGCGTTTCCGCCCCAGCACCAAACCGTCAGACATGAAAATCCATCTGTTACGGAATTACTCACCGCCATTCCTCGGTGGTTGTTATTGAAACCACCGAGAAGTCCGTTGGTGAAACTTGCTGCTGAGTTGTCAAGCAATCGAGTAGGGCGGTTCTTGTAGAGAACGGTGTTGTCGCCAACCTGGCCGGCGTTGTTGGCGCCCCAGCACCAAATGATCTTGGAACTGTCACTGTCTTGCACGCACACGGTCTGTCCCCCCGCAACAATTGTTTGAACCCCTGTTGCTTGAAATCCCGCATTGTTTGGGACTGCCGTGGGAGTCAGAAGGTCTGCAGCGAGTCCGTTACCCATTTGGCCAACTGTGTTGTCGCCCCAACATCTGATGTCGCCAAAGCTGTGCCGTGCGCAGGTGAAGTCGAGGCCTGCAGCAATCTGCGAGGTGTAGGTACCGCCGGCGGAGGTTCCCTGCATGGCTGTTGATACCGGGGTTGAACTATCGGTTCTCGAGCCGTCGCCCAGCTGAGCATCGCCGTTTTCTCCCCAG
>JBJTGC010000050.1:0-6191 GCA_046093725.1 Actinomycetota bacterium | reverse complement strand
GTCATACACCGTGCCGTTCACACCTCCACCGAGTGCCGACCACGACGTTCCATCCCACTTCGCAATTCCACGCATGCCTTGCGCGGCGTCGAAGGTGTCGTCGGGGTGGGAAATACCCATTACAGAAAAATCTCCGCCTGCGTAGAGGTTTCCACTCATCACTTCGAGCGCGTACACCGTCTTGTCCGAACGTCCCGCCCCTACCGGTAGCCATTCACTGCCATTCCACTTCGCCACACCACTCGACACAAAGCGTCCACCAACGCGCGACAACTTGCCGCCGATGTATACATCGCTTCCAACAGCGACGACATCATGCACCTCATCACCTGCGGTACTTGCGGCAACACCAAACGCGAATGCGCGACGTTGATCGTCGGGAACCACAGCCCAAGTACCAACCACCAACGTGGCGGCAACGATGTGTGACCAGCGCTTCGGCTTCATGGGTCCCCCAAACAGTTGACGCGTGTCAACTGTTCATGAGGCTAACTCACGAATTGTTGACGCAATTCGCGCTTCAAGATTTTGCCCGATGGGTTACGTGGAATCGCGGCCACGAATTCAACCTTCACTGGCATCTTGAATCGAGCGAGTTTTCCTTCGCAATGGTCAATGACTGCCTTCTCTGTCAGGGCTTCATCTTTCTTCACCACAATGGCAAGGGGCGACTCTCCCCACTTATCCGATGGAATTCCGATGACGGCCGCATCGCCAACACCTGGGCACGACAAGATCACGTTTTCCACCTCTGCCGGATACACGTTCTCTCCGCCAGAGATGATCATGTCCTTCAAACGGTCTTTGATGTAGATGAAACCGTCTTTGTCTCGAATGGCGATGTCACCGCTGTGGAACCATCCGTCCCGGATTGCTTCCGTAGTTGCTTCCGGACGATTCCAGTAACCCAACATGATGTGGTCACCCTTGATGACTACTTCACCAGCTTCGTCAACGTCGCACTCAGTGCCGTCGGGACGCATGACCTTTACTTCGGTGTGGAAGTACGAACGCCCTGTCGAGCCCGCGTGTGAAATCGCATCTTCTGGCATGGTGATGCATGCTGGGCCACATGTCTCGGTGAGGCCATATACCTGGTGGATAGAGATACCCATCTCTGCGTACATCTCGATGACAGACACAGGCACTGGGGCCGCACCACTCAACAACCATCGCAGATTCGGGTACTTGTGTTTGCTCGGGTCAAACACAAGCTTCATGAACTGCAACATGGCAGGCACCATCAGCGCGTTAGAGATGCGCTCCTTCTCGATGATTTCCCAAATGGCATTCGGGTCGAACGATTTCACCAACACATGTGCGAGCCCGCGGTAAGCCGTTGCGATAGCTGGAGTGAGCGCACCAACGTGGAACATCGGCATCGGGTTCAGGTAACGATCACTCGTCGCAAAATCACTACATGCATTCAGGGTGATGAGTGCCGCCATTTGAGTGCGGTGTGAATGCATCACGCCTTTCGGCAATCCGGTGGTGCCCGATGTGTACATGATGTACAGCAAGTCATCACCCATCGCAGTCACCGGCGGGTTCGCAGTCGACTTGCCATTCGAATAGTCAGCATGGTTTACCGCGAAGGCGGGCTGTGATTCTTTCGAACCCACGTGAATCCACTGGCGAACATCGGTCTTGTCGCCACGTGATTGCAACTCAATGACACTCGGAGCAAACTCTTCTCCCGCCACGAGCACAGTTGATCCTGAGTCCTTCAGGATGAATTCCAATTCGTCGGGTACAAGACGCCAGTTCAATGGAACAATGACGCCACCAATCTTGGCGATCGCAAAAAACGTCGTGAGGAACTCAGTCGAGTTCATGACAAGCAGTGCGACTCGGTCACCCTTTTTGACACCCGACTCCAATAGCGCGTGTGCCACCTTGTTGGTCTCGGCATTCAATTGAGCGAACGTGAACCGCTTGTTCTGGGCGACATCGAAGAGTGCCTCCAGATCGGGGGTGATTTCCGCGCGCTTGGTGAGGATGTAACCGATGTTGTCGTTCATAGCGACATGGTGGCACAGGTCACATGTGGGTTCTAACTGTGCGTCAAAAACGTCAGCGAAATGGGGCTGCAACCTCGTCGAAGTAGCGAGCCAGTGTGTTTGAACGTTCTTCAGCCGTGTTCCCCACGGTGAAATCAGGGACGCACACTTCGTCAAATCCGGCCTCTCGATAGCGATTGACCACGTCCTGCATCTCTCCGACATTGCCTATGACAGCACGGTCGGCGGGCACGAGGGTCCGAAGTTCCTCTGCCTTCTTGTCATCGTCGACAAGAAACACCAATGCTTGAACGGTCTTGTGCATTGATGCCGGGTCACGGCCGACGCTGTCACAGGCTTGCTCGAGTTTCTTCAACACCGCACCTGCTGATTCAGGCGACCCCCAGGTGTTCCACTCACTGGCCCAACGTGCAGTGAGTCTCAACATGCGAGGTCCGCCCGTACCAACAAGAAGAGGCAGAGGTGACTGAACAGGTTTGGGTTCACACGGTGCATCTGCGATGGAAAAGTGTCGACCAGCAAAGGTGACCCGCTCTTCACTCAATAGTCGGGCGATGATCTCGATTGCCTCTTCGAACCGATCGACGCGATTCTTGTTGTCGAAGAGCTCGATGCCGTAGGCGCGATGCTCGTTCACTTGCCAACCAGCACCAAGACCGAGAACAAATCGTCCACTGCTCACTTGGTCGATGGTTGCAGCACGATTAGCGAGTACGGCCGGATGATGAACGGTGGACGGCGCAACGAGTGAACCAAGCCGTACCTTCGATGTCACTGCGGCGAGTGCCGTGAGAACTGTGAAGCATTCGTGGAAATCGCCACCGACCGTCGCACCATCTTCAGTGTTTGGCATGTAGTGATCGGCATACCAGATGCCGTCCCACCCCTGCTGTTCAAGCTTTGTCACAAGGGACTTCACTTCGTCCCACGGACGACTCGAATTTGGCCACACTGAGAATTTCATGGTGTCAGAACTTCTTTAGTGGGTTGCCGTACACGTGCGTGCTCAAGTCACCAATCAGTTGCATCTCCATCAAACGTTCGGCAAACAGCCAGACCCCATCAACTTTGTGCACCTTGTCGTGGTAGGTGCCGGCCACAACCGGATGCAGTGGCCCACCCGGGCCCTGATGCAACACCTGCACATAGCTCTTGCACGACCCTGACGCGCCATCTTGGTTGACGTCAATGAGCACGTTGGTGATCATGTGACGCGTTCGAGGAACGCCGTCGTACAAAATGACCGTCTTGTGCAACAGCTCTCGCACGGCCTCGGCGCCCGTGACGCCTCGTCCCTTGAATGGGCCATACGCGCCATCACTTCCGAAGAGTGCCGCAACATCGTCGAGTCGACCTTCATCGATGCCTGCGCAGTACGCAGTCAACAATCGAAAGATGTCTTCACGAATCTGATGAGTATCCATGAGTCACAACCCCAGAAATGAGCCACCGTCACACACGATGGTCTGTCCTGTCACATAGCTCGAATCGTCGCTGGCCAGAAAGAGCGCAACTGAACCGATGTCTTTGGTGATGTCCCCGACTCGACCAAGTGGTGTGCGTGCCTCGATGGCGTCTTTCAACGCCGGATTTCGTTCGAAAGCAATTGCCAACGCGGGGCTTCCTGCCACTGGCGCAATGCAATTCACGGTGATGCCCTCTGGCCCCCATTCACGCGCCAGGCTCTTGGCAAGTGCCCGCTCGGCTGCTTTCGCAGGTGAATACAGCGCGATGTTTGCACTGCCCTCTACGCCAGATGGCGACGTGATGAGGATGAGACGACCACCACCAAGCCCAGTTCCGCGACGTGAAGACTCTTGTAGATGAGGGTACGCCGCCCGCGCACAGAAAAAACATGCCCACACGCCGGTCTTCGACATGAGTTTCCAGTTCTTCTCCATTGTCGCCTCATGCAGAAGATGCGGGACAGCACCAGAGAATGCATTGTGCACCATGATGTCAAGCCGACCATGGCGACGAACAGTCTCATCAACGCACAGTTGAACCGAGTCGCCCTTGGCAACGTCGGTCACAATGCACTCAGCAATTCCACCGGCTGCACGAATAGCTTCGGCAACTGGCTCGCCTGTCTCAGCACGACGCGCGGCCAAAATGACAGTCGCACCCTCCTCGGCCAAACGACGCGCAATTCCTTCGCCAACACCTTGACCTGCACCGGTGACAATTGCAACGCGATCTTGAAGTCGTGTACCGGTGTGTGTTGTCACATCCATGATCCACCATCCACGATGAACGTTTGTCCGGTGACATCGCCAGCTGCTTCGCTGCACAACCACTGAACTATGCCCTTGGCGCTCACTTCATTCGTCATTGCACGTGGAGCAATTGACACTGGTCCGGCGACTGACTCATCGATGCCATATGCAGCCGACTCGAGAGCAACAGCGTTCACCACGATTCCATCCTTGCCCCACTGGCGCGCAGCCGACTTGACGACTATGCGCGCTGCTTCCGCAACTGCTGCTTGCGCCGAATACCCTGCAGCACCTGACATTCCGATGAGTGGCGTCACGACCACGATGCGTTTGCAGCCGGAGGAATGGGCATCTTGTAATTCGGTGATGACTTTCTGAATTGGTTGTTCCCACAGCTCTTGAATCTTGTCGTCAGTCAGGTCGACGGCAAGTGACGGAGTGTCACTGATGTCAACGACAATGACACGTGCGTGTGAAGGAACGTCACCAAGCTGGCTGTTGATTGTGGTTGCATGTGACGGCACGAGCGCGACGATACTTCAGGCGAGCGAGCCGCGGTGCGCCCGACGTGCTGCCGCAAGCAATGCCGCCGACACGAACGAGCTGATGCCAGCCAGAGTCATTGATGCGAGTGGACTGCCAGTCACATCATTCAATTGTCCTGCGATGATCGGAGCCACTCCGGAACCGATGCTGTAGATGAAGGCCATCGCACCCATCAGCGAACCAAAATCGTCTGGTGGAAGAAGATCCCGCGAGACCATGCCGTCAAGAGCTGACAATGCACCAATCGCCGCACCAGCGACGACGACGTAGACGATGGCAATCGCGACGTTCCCGCTTCCAAGAATGACGAGGCACGACACCCCCACCACCACTCGGGACACACCCAGCAACCTCCATGCATCTGAGCGCTCGACTAGTCGTGGTAAGGGCAAACGACCAGCCAGTTGAAACACCCCACGTAAGCCTGCAAGTGACGCAGCAGTGGCAGCAGTGAGACCGGCCCACTTCATGGTGGGAACCTGAAACACCAGAAGTACAGACACACCGATGCTCGTGGTGAACGATGCAGCGATGTTGAGGCGTATGGCCCGATGCCCAAGTGCATTACGAATGGCTGCGAGCAAACCAGACGAACGCTGCTGAACACGAGTGGCGCGCATGGTCCGCGTGGCAAACGCAGTAACGACGTATGCGCCAGCAGCTATGACCGCCGGAATAACCACGGCTTGACGCCATCCCAACGTGTCTCGCATGACTTCAGTGAGAGGAATAGCAATGGGAGATGACAAGGCACCCCAGATGGTGATGCGTGTGATGGTCCTGATTGGGTCATCGGGGAACAGTCGCACCGCGACTGCTTGTGTCATCGCATAGAACGCAGATGCACCCATCAACCCCCCACCGAGACTGAACGCCGTCACAAACAACACCGGCGAATGTGTTGCCGCAGACAGTGCATAAAGCATGCATCCGAGTGGCCCGACGGCAACGAACACAGCGAATGGTCCTCGAACATCGAGACGACGACCTGCGAACACTGCGAACACGCCGGTGAGAATGTTCGCGGCGCCATAAGCGAAACCAAGTACGCCAAGACCGACTCCGAGGTCGTCACCGATGTCGTCGATGATGACACCGAACCCATAAAACCAAGACCCGTACACGAGCACGGCCAGCATGCCCAACACGTCGAGGCGCCAGTGCCTCCAGAGCCATCTGCTGCTTGTGGGCAGCGTTACTTCAGTTGGCTGCACGGACAAGAGCGTCGAGAGTCTTTTCCATGTTTGCTGCGTTGTGGGATGCACGATCCTTGACGCCGCTCAGTACTGAGACCAGAGAAGCTGCAAGGCGAATTCGATGGTCAACCCATGAATGAGTCACGCTAACACCGGTGGATGTCGGTTCGATTTCATAGACCCAATCACACCATTTCGACTTTCCCACGAGC
>JBJTGC010000049.1:0-2749 GCA_046093725.1 Actinomycetota bacterium | reverse complement strand
CCGATGAGGTCATTCGCGCCGCGGAGCGCATCGATCGGATTCTGAAGAACCCAAGACCATTCGAGGACGACGAGAGCTGACCGTGGGGCGTCGCACTCCACCAACGGTGCACGGTCTCGTCATTCTCGACAAACCCGCCGGCTTCACCAGCCACGATGTCGTGGCGCGACTTCGCAAGCACTTCGGTGAGCGTCGTATCGGCCACGCTGGAACTCTCGACCCCAGCGCAACCGGGGTTTTGCTGGCCGGGGTGGGCAACGGAACGCGTTTGATGCGCTTTCTGGAGAAGATGGACAAGAGCTACACCTGCGAAATTGTTTTTGGCGTGACAACGTCGACGCTTGATGCAGATGGTGAAGTTCTCGTCACGAGTGACGCACCCGTGCCTTCAATCGACGACTTGCGATCTCTCGTGACTGCAAATCTCGTCGGTGCGATCGACCAAGTTCCACCGATGGTGTCTGCGCTGAAGGTTGACGGCAAGAGGTTGCACCAGTTGGCTCGTGAAGGCATCGAAGTCGAGCGAGCAGCGCGACCAGTAACAGTTCACGTGTTTGACATTGAACCAACAGATGATGTGCGAGTCATTCGTGCTTCAGTGACGTGTGGCTCTGGCACATATGTGCGTTCCCTCGGTGCTGATCTCGGCGACCTTGCAGGATGTGGAGCTCATATTCGAAACTTGCGACGCACGACGGTGGGGCCATTCGCTCTCGATGATTCGTCAACGCTCGATGATCCCGTGTTGCATGATCCGATTGCTGCTGTGCGCGATATGCAGCGTGTGACTCTCGATGCAGCTGGCATCGACAACGTGTTGTTTGGTCGACCATTGGCTTCATGGCAGGGTGATGGCCCGTGGGCAATTCTCGATGAGGCACAACAGCTGGTTGCCGTCTATGAGAAGTGGAAGGGCGACTTGGCAAAGCCCGTTGTGGTGTTCGGCGGGCGGTAGGTTCCAGCGTCGTGCAGGTCATCACAACAGTCGCTGACACACCATTTCATTCAGAGTGGTCGAATGAGCGTTCAGTGGTCACCATTGGGGTGTACGACGGAGTGCACCGCGGACATCGCGCAGTGATCGCTCAGGTCCGCGAGCGCGCAAGACAACTCAAAGCAAAGACTGTCGTTGTTACCTTCGATAGGCACCCCGCAAGTGTGGTGCGACCACAATCTGCACCACCATTGCTCACCAACATTGATCAGAAGATCGAGCTGTTGTCCGGAACAGGAATCGACGCTGTCATGGTCGTGCCCTTCGATGAGGAACAGTCACACGAGACACCAGTGCATTTCGTCGAGCGAGTTCTCGTGAATTCGCTTCGGGCCAAAGTGGTGATCGTCGGCGAAGACTTCCGGTTCGGCCACATGCGCCAAGGCAACATCACACTGCTTCGCGAGATGGGTGAGCGACATGACTTCACCGTTGAACCCCTTCCACTGGTACCGCGCACCGACGGCATCGATGAACCCGTCAGTTCAACAGCGATTCGGCGAGCGCTAGCTGGTGGCGAAATCGACACCGCCACTCGCATGCTGGGTGGCTTTTATGAGGTGAGAGGCCAAGTGGTCGACGGCGACAAGCGTGGTCGAACCATTGGGTTTCCCACTGCAAATGTCGAAGTGCCACAAGAGATGTGTTTTCCCTCTGATGGCGTCTACGCCGGTCTGTACCGTCGACCGAACGGCGACGAGCACATGTGTGCCATCAACTTGGGTCGCAGGCCAACGTTTTATCGAAACGCGGACCATGCCCTTCTCGAGGCGTATCTCTTGGATTTCTCTGGTGATCTCTATGGGGAAGCGGCAAGTGTGAAGTTCGTTGCGTTCTTGCGCAGCGAGCGTCGATTCGATTCTGTTGATGATTTGCGGCGCCAGTTGTCAGTCGACATCGAACACGCGCGGTCAGCAATTCACGGCCGCCGTTAGGCGCATTCACTCACCAACTGAAGCGCTCACGCGTCCGTACGATGTGGTGCGCTGGCTCAGTTGACGATTGAGCGGCGCGATGATTTCGCCAAAGCGCCCTTCTGTCATCGCTTGTCCGTGGTTAGCTCCGGCCGCACGAGATATGTTCTCGTCCATCAATGTTCCGCCAAGGTCGTTGCAGCCAGCCTGAAGCAACTGGGCGGCTCCGTGTGTGCCGATCTTCACCCAGCTCACCTGAACATTGTCGATGAGTCCGTCGTATGCAATTCGACCAATGGCGTGCATCAGCACTGTTTCGCGGAACGTTGGGCCGCGTCGTGCCTTCTTTTGCAAGTAAATAGGGGACGCCATATGCACGAAGGGGAGTGGAATGAACTCGGTGAAGCCGCCGGTCTCTTTTTGCAGGTCTCTTGTGCGAACAATGTGACGCGCCCATGAACGTGGTGACTCGACACTTCCGTACATGATGGTGATGTTCGAACCAAGTCCGACCGAGTGTGCTTGGCGGTGACATTCGAGCCACTCTTCTGTGTTGACCTTGTCGGGGCACAGAATCGCGCGAACATCATCATCGAGAATTTCCGCAGCGGTACCAGGCAAACTCGCAAGACCTGCATCTTTCAGTCGCACGAGATAATCACGCAACGACTCGCCATTTCGACGCGCACCCTCCGTCACTTCCAACGCGGTGAAGCCGTGCACATGCATGTCGGGCACAGCTGACTTCACTGCCCGTGTGACATCGATGTAGTAGTCACCGTCGAAATCCGGGTGAATGCCGCCTTGGAGCGTGACTTCAGTTGCGCCCATCTCCCATGCT
>JBJTGC010000048.1:0-4862 GCA_046093725.1 Actinomycetota bacterium | reverse complement strand
GCCATTCACGAACCAGTTGGCGATGCATACGCACCGACCACAAGCGTCAATGGCGGAAAACTCTCGGGAACCAAAGTGTGTGTTCCGGCCGGAACAATCGCAGCGCGTTTCGTCGTGACCGCAGCTGACGGTCTCTATGTGGTCGAAGCCAACGCACCGGGCGTCACCGTGAATCGTCAGGACACCACCACCGGAATTCCCGATGCCATGGTGACTTTCGACAGCGCACCTGCAGAGAAGCTGGGTGGTGAAGCTTCGGTTCGCATGTTGCTTCGATCAGGCACTGCCGGAGCGTGCCTTGTGAATTCTGGTGCCTGTCAAGAGGCCCTCGCACTCATCTCGTCCTACACGACGACTCGCAATCAGTTCGGCAAACCAATCGCGAGTTTCCAAGCAGTGAGCCAGAGAGCTGCCGATGCATACATCGACACAGAAGCTGTTCGCTTGACTGCGTGGCAATGTGCGTGGCGCCTTGCCGAAGGTGTGCCAGTTGACGAACAGTTGTATTCGGCCAAGTTCTGGGCAGCCGAGGGTGCAGGACGCGTGGTTCGTGCTGCACACCACTTGCACGGAGGCATGGGCGTTGACCGCGACTATCCGCTGCACCGCTATTACCTCCTCGTCAAGGAAATGGAACTGCAGATCGGCTCGGCGACTCCGTCGCTTCGTCGGCTCGGTGCATCGCTCGTCGGTGCCAAGTGAAAGATCTGTTCCCGCCTGATCCGGACGGTTTTCTCGAACTACACAACCGAAAGTACGAAGTGCGCGCATGGCGCATGTCGAGCGACAAGTTGCTGTTGCGTGGTGCTGTTCGCGATGACAAGCCAAGTGGCCTATATCTCGAACAAGATGCGGAGCCACTCACTATCCATCACATGATTGTCGACCTCGAAGTCACTTTCCCTCTCATGACAATCGAGCGTGTCGAAGTGGTGTTCGAGTCACATCCACACAGTCAGTGCACTGGCATTATTCACACCTACCAATCACTCGTCGGGCTCTCTATCGCACGTGGATTTTCCAACAAAGTGAAAGAGCTTTTCGGTGGACCTCGCGGCTGCACTCACATCGGAGCGTTGCTGAATGCAATGGCTCCCGTGGCGATTCAGTGTGCGTGGTCTATGCGCGTGGCTGCGATGCGTGAGACTGGTGATACCAGCGAAATACGTCCTCGCACTCCCGAAGAATTCGACAAGGCCCTCAAGTTCAACATCAACACCTGCCACGTGTGGGAAGAAGATGGCGAGACGGTCAACTTCGTGCGCAATGGTGGCGACCTAGGCCCACCTCTTCCCGTGCAGAAGCGACTCGATGAATTGGGCCTCGGCGAAGAGGCATGGAAGAAGATGCGCGGCTAGGCGCCGACAAACTTCGCTTATGCGCCTACGAGAGATGCCGCTTCGGCGACAGCCCACTTGTAGTCAACTTTGCCCACCGGCGTGCGCTTGATCTCGCCCACGATGAATACTTGCTTCGGCACCTTGTAATCAGCGATGTGTTCGCGGCAGTGCGCGCGCACATCTTCCTCAGTGACTGACATGCCCGGTCGCACTTGCACCATTGCGGTGACTTGCTGACCCCAGCGTTCACTCGGTGTTCCTGCAACTGCCGCATCGAAAATGGCCGCGTGTTGCTTGAGCGCAGCTTCCACTTCCTCTGGGAAAATCTTTTCGCCACCAGAGTTGATGCACTGACTTCCCCGACCAAGAAGTGTGATGACATTGCCTTCGATCATGGCGAAGTCACCGGGTATAACGTAGCGAACGCCGTTATATGTGGGGAAGGTCTCAGCTGTCTTCTTGTCGTCCTTGTGGTAGCGCAACGGAATCGGACCCATGCGAGCCAACTTTCCGACGACACCTGGCGGGCAGACATTGCCGTCTTCGTCGAGCACTGTGCAGTCCTCGCGCACCTCGAACTTCAGATCTCGAGACTGTTCACCTTGGTCCATTCTCGCTGCGGCCGAACCTGTCTCAGATGCGCCGAAGCTGTCCATGATGATGATGTTCGGCATTGCCTCACGCAACTGATTCTTGACTGCCAACGTCAGTGGTGCGCCACCGTTGCCGATGCTAAAGAGACTCGACAGGTCGTACTTCGGCGAGTTTGGGTTCAACAAGTCCTCAGCCAGTGGTCGACCCATTGCATCACCGATGGTGCTGACGCTGTTGGCCTTCGCCTTTGATGCCAGCTTCCATACTTCGTTCGCATCAAAGCGAGGCAGCGTGTAGAGAACAAATGCTTGACCTGACACGTAGGCGTTGCCCATCACCCATTGACCACCGCCGTGCATCATCGGCCCGAGCGCCATCAGCCGCAACTGCATCGGTGCAGCAAGTGCTTCTTCGGCAACAATCTCGGGGTGCGTCAACGGCTTGAAAAGTCGGCTCGCATTCATCGCGCCAAGTACTGCGTCTTCGTTGCGCCACACCACACCTTTTGGCATGCCGGTGGTACCACCGGTGTAGATGACGTACGGATCGTCGGGCTCCCGCTCACCAAAGTCACGCTCTGGTGATGCCGTCTTGACTGCTGCCTCGTACTCATCACCCATCACGAGAATGCTCTTCAACTTCGGCAGATCTTTCTGTATCTTGCGCACGATGTCGAGATAGTCCGCAGACACGATTGCCGCCACACAGTCGGCATTCTCGTAGACGTATCGCAGTTCGGCTTCGACATATCGGAAGTTGATGTTGACCGGTGCAGCACCCAACTTGACACATGCATAGAAGCTTTCGACCCATTCGTGTCGATTCATCGAGTGGATGGCAACCCAGTCACCCCGCTTGATTCCCATTGTGCGAAGGTGGTTGGCGAGGCGAGTGACACGCTCGTCGAGTTGGGCAAAGGTGTACTCCACTTCATTCGTGAACAGTGCTGGCCGATCAGGAATTGCGTCAGCAAGAATCTCGAAGAGATCCGCCATGTGGATGTGTCGCTTCACTGCCATTGTCAACTCCCGTATCCGTCGAGCATGTCTTTAAAACCGTATTGATGATGTGGCCCGATGGCCATCGTTTCGAATAGACCGTATCCGACGTGGGTTCCGCGCTCATCTTCATAGGTGAAGCGCGCACCAGCATCACAGATTCCGAACAAACGCGCTTTGCCCTCTGGAGTAGTGGTGTCGAGATGGAAGCCCTCCACCTTGAGCGGCCCTTGCCACATGCCATGACGCCAGTCAGCGTCGTAGCCATACCCCGTGCCGATTCCGACGTACACCGGAACAAGAGGCTCGACGTTCATGTCGATACCTCCACCGCGATGGTCGCGTGTCGACACAACACCACCATCTGGGTACCGAGTGCCAGGTACATAGTTCAACTTGTGTGACGGCACGCCGAGCAACTCATGTCGTCCGTCGTGCCACACACGTTCTGCGGACTCCATCACTCGAGAGCCGTCAGAGCGTTCTTGCACGATGACAAGAATTGAATGGTCCTCAAAACGCACCGGCGTGTAGATCCAGAACCAACTGAAAGGGTCACTTGCGCGAATTCCAGGTGGTTCGCTCTCTCCAACTGGGCGAACACCCCAACTGCGGTCGCGAGTTCCCCAACACACGTCATCGGTCAAGTCGAAGGTATGACCATCAACCGTGATGGTCCCGTTCCAGCCACCAGTCTGTGCAAACCGCGAGGAATCGAAGGTGACGCGACCGTGTTCGCGAATGAAATGACGGGGCTCGAGGATTGCCGGCATGGCTCCGGCCCAGGTGGCGTCCATCGTGATGCCAAAATCATTTGGCGAGCACGTCACACGAATTTTCTGCAAGGGCTCGACAACATCGAGAGTGATCGGCCCGATTGACGGCTGCAAACGATTGGCACCCTCAAGAGCACGCGACGCGCGAACCACACGGTGTTGCCCTTTGTGCATCACAAGTACAAAAGCGTCCATGACGCCGAGGTTCATGTAACAGCCGAGCCCAACAACGAACATGTAGTCCCCGGTTTTCGAGAAACCGTTGAAGTAATAACGGTCATAGAAGTTTCGGTCACTCGTGACCACGTGAGCCATCGTCTCTGACGACTGATGGATTGGATATTCATCTAGATGACTAAGCACGTGTCCCCCGTTGTGCCGAACCGACGATGCGGTTTAAATGGTTGTAAGCAATGGTGCTACATCGCGTGCGAATACAGCCAACTGGTCGCACTGTTCGGCGCACGACCTGCTCTTGAAGCGCACTTGTAGCTGATTCACCCCGCGAGCGGTGCCCTTGAGTATCGCGTGGGCGATTTCTTGTGCACCACCTGTGATGACCCCCTCGCCCACCTGCCAATCAGGAGTGCCGACATAAATGAATGGCGTGATGTGCCCCACCATGAAGTGTCCATCACGGCCGGCTGCGTCGCGTTGAGCAAGAAGTGAGTCGACCATTTCTTGGTTTGACGAACCTTGGGGCAACCAACCGTCACCGAGGCGAGCGGCACGTGCAATTGCAGATGGCGAAGAACCAGCAACCCAGATGGGTGGACGCGGCGATTGCACCGGTCGGGGCTTGGCACCAAGGCCATCGACCCATTCGCTCTCGAGAGCACGCGCAAGAAGTGGGATGCCGTCATTCATCGCTTTGCCGCGGGAATGAAAATCAATTCCGAGGGCCTCAAATTCACGTTGCACGTGCCCAGCACCGACACCACAGATCGCACGACCCTTTGACACGTAGTCAAGTGTCGCAAATTGCTTTGCTGCCACCAACGGATGTCGATAGGGCAACACATACACATGGGTGAGCAGTCCGACACGGGACGTGACACCGGCGAGCCAACCAAGTGTGGACATGGGGTCCACCCATTGGGTACCCATGGTCGACGCTGATTGTTCCGGAAGCGCGACATGGTCACACACGCCGA
>JBJTGC010000047.1:0-6489 GCA_046093725.1 Actinomycetota bacterium | reverse complement strand
GGCGTGAACTGTCTGGCGACCCATTCCTAGTCCGCCACCGAGTACCACGAAATTGCGACCATCAAGTCGAGACTTCGTCAGGTAGTCGGGTATGGGTGAGTTGTCTTCGGCGCTCATGCGACGTCCCTTCCTCCGTTCAGAGTGGTCGGAATTCGACCCCCTGATTGTTTGGTGATCACTGTTGCCGCTCCACGAACTTCCTCGGCGACTTCCGAGATTTCCTCGGCAGTCAGTCCAGAAGGGAGCCCGATGACGGTTATTGCAACTTCAACTCTGCACGCATCATTGAAGACGGGTGCGAACACTCCAGAAACGTCGTATCGGCGACCATTCTCCATCGAACGAAGCATGTACGGCGAATGTGCGAGGTCCTTCAACAGCTCGATAGCTGTGCCGCGGTTCGGTCGCTCGCGGATGACTTCACCAAGCGCGCGACGCGCAGGAGACTCGAGAGCAACGCCATAGCCCCGCGCGCGCACAGCATGAAGGAGCGCCAAGTCGTCCTCCCGTTCGGTGGCGGTGAGTGCTGGTTGTGCAAGATCCAACCAGCGTTCCACGCGCTCCTCACTTTCCCATGCGAGAAAGATGGTGCCCAGTGGCGGTGCTAGAGGAATCACTTGCCCGGCATGTACTGAGTAGCCGAAGGGAGAGGCGTTGCCGACTGTGTCGATAATGATGATGTTCGCGTCAGTCTGCACCGAAACTGCCATTTCAAGACCGCGCTTGCGACTGAATTCATCGGCATATTCAACGGCTCGTTGCACAACGGGAGACTGTTGACGTGCAACATCACCGATCGGAATGAGGGCAGCTCCGATTCCGTACGTGCGCGATGTTGGGTGGCGGGTGACAAACCCCGAACGTGTGAGGACTGCCAAAAGGGCATGGAGCGAAGCAGGGTTGATGTTCGTACGTCGACCAATCTCTGACAAGGGAAACCGTTCATTGGGATGTGCCACAAGAAGGTTGATGACCATGACGGCTCGCTCCGCAGACAGGGCAGGTCTTGGCTCGGTGGAGCGACGATCTGATGCCATGTGTGACCCCCTCACGTGTCATGACTAGGGGACTGGAAGCAGTCCCATCCGACCGCCCAAAGTGTTGCGCACATGGGACGCCTGACGCAAAAGAGGATTTCTGATTGCAAAGACATCTCTTCGCTCTGTGCGGGCTATGAGATAGGTTCCGACCATGGATCGTCGATTACAAGATCGTTTTTCCCTAGACGGGCAAGTAGCGGTGGTTACCGGAGCAGCGATGGGAATGGGGCGCGAAACCACATTGACCCTGGCCCGCGCAGGCGCCCGTGTGGTGGGTATTGACCGCAACGCCGATGTCATGGAAGAGACCAAAGCAATGGCTTCCGCCGAGGGTCTCGCGTGCAGTTTTGCTGTGGCAGACGTGAGTAACCGTGATGACGTGATGAAGGTGGCTCAGCGCACAAAAGCGGACCATGGACGGGTGGATGGTTGGGCGAACATCGCCGGCATTCTGCGTTATTCAATGATTGAGGACATCACTCCGGATCATGTCAATGAAGTCATCGCAGTGAACCAGCTGGGTGTGCTGTGGGGCATTGCTGCGGCAGCATCAGTGATGTCAAACGGCGGGTCGATCGTGAACATTGCTTCATCTGGTGGTGAGATGCCGTACCCCAGTCTTGCTGCGTACGGAATGACGAAGGCCGCAGTGATGCAATTGACTCGAACAGCAGCCTTAGAACTGGGCGAAAAGGGCATTCGAGTGAATGCGATCGCACCAGGGTTCGTCGATACGCCGATGGTGCGCAACACACATTTGCGCGCTGATGGCTCACTTGATGAGACCAAACGTCGAGAACATATTGCTGCACGTGCCGCACAGTCACCACTTGGGCTCACTGGTGAAGTGCAAGATATGGCCATGACTATTTTGTTTCTCATGAGTGAAGCTGGTCGCTTCTACACGGGGCAAGTGATGCGCCCGAATGGTGGAGTGTTCTTCGGATGAGCGCTGTAAATCACTGGAATCTGCCCGGCCTTCGCAACGGAGGATCTGCAGATGCTGACCTCATTGAGCGGCGTGAGCGCGCAGCGCTCGAGACACCCGCTGTCGATGGCGGTACTTATGTCACTACGAAGATCGGTGGTGTCGACTGTCTTGTTGCTGGTGACCGCAAGGCTTCGCGTGCGCTGTTGCACCTACATGGCGGTGGGTTCCGTATGGGAACACCTCGTACGTGGATCAACTACGCGACAGATCTCGCACAGCGAACAGGAAGCGTTGTCGTCGTCCCTGACTACCGACTCGCACCAGAACATCCCTATCCGGCAGCAATCCATGACGCTGCTGCTGTTTACGAGGAACTTGCCGCAACCTCATCGGTCTTTGTCGGCGGAGACTCAGCAGGGGGAGCACTCGCGGTGTCCTTGGCAATTGCGGCGCGAGATGCTGGTCGTTCGCTTCCGGCCGGGCTGGTACTGCTTTCTCCGTGGTTGGACCTAACAGTGACGGCCGAGAGCTATTCAGTTTTCGATGGCGCTGACACCATGTTCTCGAGCATCGCAGCAAACGAGGCGGCAGAGGCGTACTTGCAGGGACTTGCACGTGACACTTCGTTGGCGTCGCCACTTCATGCGAATCTCACTGGCCTGCCAGAGGTGTTGTGTTTTGTCGGTGCGGAGGAAGTGCTAGTGGACGACTCGATTGCCTTTGTGACCAAGGCTTCACGAGTTGGCGTTCGTCATGAACTGCATGTGGTGCCGACGATGCCTCATATTTGGCCAGTCATAATGCTTGCGGCTGAGCAGACCGAGCAAGCGCGCAGTGCGATCGCTCGCTTCCTGACGAAGTAACTGCTGTTCAACGACCTGACTAGGTCGATTCCAAGAAGCGATGGTCAGGTCTTTGAAGGTTGTGGGTGCATCGTCGACGCAGCGTCGCTGTCTCGAAGCACGAAATAAGCGACAACTCCACCTGCGAACATCAAGATCACTGAACCTAGGAACGCCCAGTGGAAACCGGTGAGTCGATCATCGATTGTCACATCGCCACCGTTGTGCTTGGACAGCGAGATGTACACCGTGGACAGAATTGCAACTCCCAGCGCGGCTGACACTTGGCGCTGCGTCGAAAAGATCGCACTTGCTCGACCAGTGTCGGTTGGTGTGATGTTGGCGTAGGTCGCCGCTTGAAGTGGCACGAAAGCAAACGCCATGGACAAACCGCGTCCAAGCATGAGAGCACGAATGGTCCACGATGACACGTCGAAGGACACGAATGCCATCGGCAAACTGCACAGCGAACATGCGATAAGACCGAACGTCACGAGTCGTCGTGGGCCGATGGTGTGATACACGCGTCCTACGATGCGACTCACCAGGATGATTCCAAGGGCTTGAGGGAAAGTGGTCAGTCCACTATCGAGCGCCGAATAGCCGAGCATGATCTGCAAGAACTGAGGGATGAGAAACAGGAACGCTGCGAAACTGCCGTACGACAGGGTGTTGATGGTGTTCGAGTTTCGGAACATTCGGTCGCGGTACAGGCGGAACGCGAGCATCGGTTCATCGATTCGCGTCTCGATGGTGATGAGAAGCGCAAAGAGTGCGAGGCCACCGAGGCCGGTCAGGAGCACGGCTGGAGAGAGCCACCCGTGGTCTGGTGCTTGCGACAATGCGTACAGCACTCCGGCAAGACCGACACCAGACAGGAGGAACCCTGGTAGGTCGAACTTGCCGGCTGTTGATTCCTTACTTTCTTTCAGGAAGAGCGCACCGAAGACAAGTCCAACAATTCCGATGGGAACATTCACGTAGAAGATCCAACGCCACGACGTGTTGTCAATCAGCAATCCGCCGACGATGGGTCCGAGCGCGGGAGCGATGACTGTCGGAACGATCAGTACTGTGGATGCACGTGCTCGTTCCTGTGGCGGGAAAGCGCGAAACAGCATCGCTGTGCCGACCGGAGTCAACATTCCGCCTCCGACACCTTGCAAAATACGGAAGGCGATCATTTGGCCGAGGGTATTGGCAGTGCCACACAGCACTGATGCAACGGTGAAGATGAACAACGCGAACAGAAAAGTGCGCTTTGCGCCGAAGCGATCGCCAATCCAGCCCGATGCCGGAATCCACACTGCAAGTGACAACAAGTAGCCGAGCACAAGCCATTCAATACCGGTTCCTGTGACGTTGAATTCCGTTGCGAGGGTGGGAATCGCAACATTGACGATGGTGGTGTCCATGATGTCGATGAACAAACCCAGCACAAAGACCACGGCAACGATCCACTTATATTCGATTCCTAGTCGTGCAGCGAGACGATCTGCGCGGTGGGGGGTGGTTGTGTTCATGGGTTGATGTGCACCTTTATCGAGCCGGACTTGCGATCTGCTGCAACACGAAACGCATCCACGGCTTCTTCGAGAGTGAAGCGGTGTGTCACAACTGTGTCAGCAAGATCAGGGGAGTCCCCCAAAACGTGAGCAGCATCGACAAAATCGTCGTGGTTGTGGTCGTGGCTGTAATAGAGCGATGGGACGATGGTGATTTCTTTGAACATCACCTCATTCGACATTGTGACGGGGCTCCAGAACATTCCGAACTCAACCAAGGTGCCCGACGGTCGACATGCGGAAATCGAAGCATCAAAGCTGTCCTGCGTACACACCGCATCAAACACCACATCATTCATGGCGAGCGGACGTTCATCGCTTGCATGTGCCCTTGCGCCGATGCGTTCCGCCGCAACACGTTGATGCTCATGCTTTGCATACAAGTCGACGTCGATGCCACGATGCCGAAGGGCGGCAGCCGTGAGAAGCCCGATGCTGCCCCCTCCGACGACGACGGCCTTCATGCCCGCTTCAACCTGTCCTCTTCGGAGACCATGTACAACGACTGCCAAAGGCTCGACAAGTCCAACCTCGGATGCGCGGACAGTGGAGGGAACAGGAATGAGGCGGTCATTGGGGACCATGATTTCTTCAGCGAGTCCACCTTGAGCCGAGATGCCATTCATGTCTTTGGTTGCATCACGACACAGATGTTCAAGATCCCGCTCGCAGGTGTCGCATGCTCCGCAAGAGCTCTTCGGTCGCACGGCCCACAACGTGCCGGAGTCATCGACGCCCCCGAATTCGTGGCCGAGAACGATGTCATTGATGCCCCACTCGAGAATATGGAGGTCGCTTCCGCAGATGCCGGCGTTGGTTACTCGAAGTCGAGTGCCATGTCCGGCAGGAATCGGGATGTCGACGACTTCAACGGACTTGTTCTTGGCTATGACTGCACGCACTGGAGAGACGGTAGTTCGTGGTCAACGAATTGAACGAGACGCCACAAAGGTGGCGAATGCAGCAATCTCCTTCGCCAGGAAAGTGGCTCGTGTGCGATAGCCAGAAACCGTCGGATGGATTCCATCACGTTCCCATGAACGAGTCTTCGATGGGTATGCCGCAAACCAAGGTGCAATCGAGAGGTTTGGGTACTTCTTTGCCGCATCGACCAGGGCAGAGTTGAACCGTCGCGCGCGGCCCACATAGTCAGGATGGACGCCGCCGTATTGCACTTCCACCCAGAGAACGGGCTTACCCTTTGCGCGCGACAACATCTGTTCGATGATCCACGCTGGGTAAGCCTTTTCGCGACGTGACAGCAGGTCGTTGGTTCCGAGGGCGACGACCACTCCTGAATAATCCGATCGAGCATCGAGCGTCTTCGTCAAGATGCTCAGCCCATCAAGCGCGCGGCGCCCCAATTTGCAATCAGAAATGACTGCACTCCACTTGTATGTGGCTTTCACCGTGGTCGACAGCTTGCCGAAAATCTCAGCGCCGAGACAGAGCGAGTCGCCGAGGATGAAGAGAGCGCCTGGCTTGGCAGGAATCATCGTCACGGGCGTTGACGGCACGATTGTCGTCGTTGACGAAGCGGGGCCAGGGGTGGCCGTGGTGGGGATAGTCGATGTTGAGGTGGTTGGCGTGTCGACGGCTCGAACGGGTGCCACATCAACCAGCGCACAGAGCGCCAACGCTGGCACTGCGATGCGCATAAGCAACAAGCACGAACGGGGGGTTGGCACTTGGTCATTGTGTCATGTGTGCCACCATTGCACCGTGGCACTGCGGAGATTTGTGACGTACTTGGCACTTGCAACAATCGCCGTGTCTCAGCCATTGCTCGATTTGTATGGCACCAACTTGACGGTGTTTTCCGCAGCAAAGGTCGGAAGGCTAGAGATCGGTGTATTCATCATTCTCGTCATGCTGGTGCCTGCACTACTTGCCACCGCAGTAGATCGATTCAGTGCTCGATTTGGCCCGGTCGTTCACCGCGCGGTCGAGATGACCATGGTGTCTCTGTTTCTGTTCGTCTTCGGAATGGTGTTGCTTCGATGGTTGAAAGTCGAACGTGACTACCTCGTGTACCCGGCGAGCCTGGTCTTTGCATTTTTATTAGCGCGTTTCTACGCCGCCCGAGCCTCGCTGCGACAGTGGGTTAGCTG
>JBJTGC010000046.1:0-6426 GCA_046093725.1 Actinomycetota bacterium | reverse complement strand
CATCACTGCAATCGTCAAACCCTTCAAGGTTGATGACGTGAAAGACGCCCTCCGTTCGGCCGGCATTGCGGGAGTCACAGCTTCCGAAGTGCGCGGGTTCGGTCGACAGGGCGGACACACCGAGACTTACCGCGGGTCTGAGTACGCAATCGACTTCGTACCGAAGGTGAAACTCGAGGTGTTGGCATCGGACTCCGATGTTCAACGCATCGTCGACATCATCACCGGAGCAGCTCAGACCGGCAAGATCGGTGACGGCAAGATTTGGGTGACCAGCGTCGACTCGGTGGTGCGCATTCGCACTGGCGAGACTGGCGAAGCGGCCATCTAGTCAGCTCGCGACTTTCCCCTTACAACGCGAACATCACTCACCGATGAGGCGACGAGCCTCGTCGGTGAGTGTTTGCGTTCTTTCCATAGTTGAGTGCTCCCACTGTTGAAGTCGCTCAAGCGCCGCAACGTCTCCGAGGGCAGCAAGGCGAACATCGGGAAAATGTGTCGAAGCGATTCCACTCAAGACTCCAGTTCCCCACCTAGCAACATCACCGAGCCGATCAGTGGCTCCGATAAAGACGTCTAAACCTGCAGATTTCATTGCCTCTAGGCGAACAGGGTCGGTGTCAGAGTTCTTCACAGAGATAGCTGCACGTGCAAGGGGTTCGTACCACGACGCCGGCATTGCCGGATAGTGCGACGGGTGATGGTACGCAATCAGTTCCATGCCGCGTACGCGAGCGCGAGCAGACATCGCAAGTGCATCATCAACCGGCACATCATCACCGAAAGCAATCAAAACTGCTCGTGCGTGAGGCGCAAAGTCGTCGAGCCCGGCATCAGTAATTGTGCGCGGAACACCAACTATCACCGGCAGCACGAAACTTGCTCGCGCCAACTGCACACGCTCTTCATGACGCAGACTCTTGCCACCACCGGTGGTTCCTGACACAAGCACGATTTCGCAGCCCTGGTCTGCAAGAACAGCCGTCAGACGCTGGTGTGCTCGAACGTCAATCACACCGTCATTGTCACGAAGAGTGGGTACCGCTGCCCCAAACCCTTTGAGTTTTGTCTCGTTGCTCATTCGATTCCCACCCGATCTGGTCTCCAGAACGTACGTGTTGCAACTTGGTCCTTCGAGAACCCCAAGGAAAACAAATGTTGTCGAACTTTGTTGTTGACACTTTGCTCGCCCACGAGAAGTGCCCATGCACCATCCGTTCCGTGGGCTTCGACACACGAAGTGACTCCAGCAATCACTTCATCATCAGACATGTGTTGTGAAAATGTGTTTGCACCGATGAGCGCACTCGCTTCGCTGAGAGTCTGAGCAGACTTCACCACGACGTGTACTTCACCTTGCGTCAACGCGACCACGCCACGAGCTGACCCGACAACACTCTCGTCACCAACAACCACAGCCCACTTCACGTCATTGTCTGGCATCTTGACGGCACGCTCGGGGGCTTGACCATTCAATGTGGATCCTGCATTGAGTGCCGCTAGGAATGCTGTTGCGGGCCCCTGTTGAGTGAGAAAACCGATGAACTCAAAAGTCGCTGCGTCTGCCGCACTGACGGTGTATCGGCGAAGTTCACCCTCACCGACGTCTATTGCGACGGTGTCGCCAACTGTCACGCTATTGCTGGGCGGCTGCGGAGCGCGAACGCGAACCAAACAGTTGTCGACACGCTGCACTTCCAGTGCGACGACCGAGAATGGTTCCGTCAGATCGCGATAACGCGTTCGGTCGACGTCGGCCACGTACTCAAAAGTACGTTTCGATCGCCTTTGGTGTGAAGTCGAACTATCGATGTGACCGACGACGCAACTAGTTCTTCGTAAGTTCGTACCCAGGGAAATTCCCTGCTGCACGCCATTGTTCAAGAATGTCAATGAATTCAAGCGCGCTTGTCATGTACGACGAGGACTTACCACTTCGAATGGTGCCGACACCGCCCTCGTTGTTCAGGTATCCGGGTGTGCACACTGCGTTGTAGCGAGCAGTTCCCCACACCGTTCCAATGAGCACGTTGAACCATGCATCTTGCGCTTCAACTGTTGGCTCGAAAGTGGCAATGTTCTCAGTCAGAGCACGCTCAATGAGGTGTGTGATGTGAATTGCAGTCTCTGTGATGGTGTGCACAAAGTTGATTGCCTGACCGCCTTGTGTGGCACTGATCATGAGCATGTTGGGAAACCCTCGGCCAAGGACGCCGTGCAATGTGCCCGGACCGTCGGCCCACGCTTCGCTGAGTGGAACCGCACCCTTGCCCACCGGGTCAAACCCCAACCGATGGTGGTACTCAGAAGTCACTTCGAAACCAGAAGCGAACACCAACAGATCACACGGATACTCCACACCATTCACCACCACGCCGGTCTCGGTGATTTCGTCGACGCCTTGTCCTTCGGTGTCTACAAGGTGCACGTTCGGGCGATTGAACGTTGGTAGGTACTC
Source organism: Actinomycetota bacterium (assembly GCA_046093725.1). GTDB lineage: Bacteria > Actinomycetota > Acidimicrobiia > Acidimicrobiales > Ilumatobacteraceae > UBA2093. The sequence goes on along the minus strand of JBJTGC010000046.1, from coordinate 3,968 downwards.
GTCGTGGAAACACGGGCGCTTGCAACTTTGGCCGTACCACGGCTTCAACTTCTCAGCGGTTTCCGGATCTTTGACTACTTCCTCGATGCGGGCACGAATGCCTTCCATGTTTTCGTGATCGATGCGATCCATGCGCTCAGCATCTGCATCGTCTTTCGGCACAGCTTTGGTGTCGACCCACAACATCTTCGTCCATGCGTCATCGATCATGTCGACTTCTGGCTGACCACCCGTGACCACCTGGGTGAAGTTGCGCATGCGCTCCATCTGCCAACCAGGCTTCAGTGACTTGAACCACTCAGGGTCTGTCACCTTGTTGTTTCGAATTCCGACACTTGCCGCAGTGCGCTGAAACACGTACAACTCTTTCGCGGACTCACCAAGTTTCGGTACAACCTGAACTGCCGTCGCACCCGTGCCGATGATGCCCACTCGCTTGTCTGCGAGCTTCTCCATCTTCTCTTGCGGTGCGCCACCGGTGTACGAGTAGTCCCAGCGGCTCGTGTGGAACTTACGGCCCTTGAACTTCTCGATGCCCTTGATGCCTGGCAACTTTGCCTTGTGCAGAACACCACCAGCGATAACAACGAACTTCGACGTCAGTACATCACCGCGTGAGGTCTTCGTGATCCATCGCTTCGACGCTTCGTCCCAGCGCATGTCTTCGCACTCGGTTTGAAACAGTGCATTCGAGTAAAGGTCAAAGTGACGACCGAGCAATTGGCAGTACGCAAAAATTTCAGTTGCTTTCGAGTACTTCTCTTTCGGCACGTAGCCGGTTTCTTCGAGAAGTGGAAGATAGATGTACGACTCAACGTCGCATGCACAATTCGGATAGCGATTCCAGTACCACGTGCCGCCGAAGTCGCCGGCCTTCTCGATGATGCGGAAACTGCGAATGCCTTTCTTGGTGAGGAAGGATCCGGTCAACATGCCACCGAACCCTCCACCGACCACGACGACATCAACTTCTTCGATACGCGCATCGCGAGTGAAATTCGGATCGGCGAACGGATCGCGATCGAACTCTTCGTAGTCGCCCTTTAATTCTTTGTACTGGGCGTTACCTTCAGGCCGCTTGTTCAAACGCTTTTCGCGCTCGATGCGGTACTTCTCTTGAGCCTGTTCGAAAGTGAGCCTCGCCATGATTCCTCCCGGCCGCAATTAGGGCCTCATCTAATGGCTGACATTACTACCCATCATCACAGCACCAAAGAGGCCCGAGATACCTCCGCACACCCCTCGTCTACCTTGATTTCATGGGCAGTTTCAATAATCGACTCACTCTGTTTCTCGTCGTCGGCGGCGCTGTGACACTTGGAGTCATTGGCGTGGTTCGTCCCGTCACAAACGCTCTCACAGGCGCACCTAACGCAACCGTCAGCAGTTCCGGCAGCACTACAACGTCACCGAACACATCTCTGCCCGACGGCACTACATCGACAACGTCACCCCCACGAGTCACCACTCCTGTCGAAGACAATCCGAAAGATTCACCACCAGCAGCACCCGACTGGGGTGACGCCATCGCCGATCTTGACCAGCGGCTTGATTCAGTGATCACTCGAGTCGACACATTGTCTGGCGCGCTCGACGACACTGCCGATATTGCTCGCGATGCGAAATCGATTGCAAAGTCTGTGTCGGCAGACCTCGCCACCATCCGCGGTGACCTTGCGGGCACCATCGGCGACATCACCCGCATGAAACAAGATGTGGCTGGGGCGCTGGAACGTCTCACCGTCATCACCGACCAAGTTGCACGCAAGCTGAGCAAGATCAACAACGACGGCAACTACACCGGACCGCTCGCTCCAAGTCAAATTTCGCCGCAGCTACGCCCGAGTGACATTGCGGGTGACTGGCCGCTCACTCGCACCACTGACTATCTCGATTCATCGAAGATCAACGTCGACTTCGGTGGCTGTTATGCCGACTCGCGATACAACACCGTGCTGAGCGTCGACCCCTTCCGGCGTCTGCAATGTCTACGTCTGCCACGCTGAGCTAATCCGACGCCACTGCTGGCGTTCTCTACACTGAACTCGTGGGCATCAACCATGAGTGATTACTTCCCCGTTGTCGACAAGTCGATTGCAGACCTTCGCGAAGCACTTGAGTCAGGTGCCGTCACGTGTGTTGATCTCGTGAAGTCATACCTTCATCGCATTGAGGTATACGACCACTCTGGCATTCGACTGAATTCCGTCGTAGAACTGAACCCCAATGCATTGGAAGAAGCGCAAGGCTCTGACAATCGTCGCGCAACCGGCGCTTCTCGTGGACCTCTTGAAGGCATTCCTTTCACGGCCAAAGACTCGTACATGGTGAAAGACATGACAGTTGCATGTGGGTCACCTTCATTCGAGCATCTCGTGGCCACTCGCGATGCGTATTCAATTGAGAAATTACGCGAGGCCGGATGTGTGTTCATCGGTCTCACCAACATGCCACCCATGGCAAACGGAGGCATGCAGCGTGGTCTCTATGGTCGTGCTGAGTCGCCTTATAACGCCGACTTTCTCACGTCAGCATGGGCATCGGGTTCGTCTAATGGCTCGGGTACAGCAACGGCTGCGAGTTTCGCCGCATTCGGCTTAGCTGAAGAAACTTGGTCGAGCGGTCGAGCGCCGGCGTCGTGTAACGCACTGTGCGCATATACGCCATCACGTGGACTCATTTCCACACGTGGAAACTGGCCCCTCATTCCCACCATGGATGTTGTCGTTCCACACACACGCACCATGTCCGACATGTGCGCAGTGCTCGATGCGCTCGTGGCGGTTGATCCAGAAGTGCGTGGCGATTTCTGGCGCATGCAACCCTGGGTACAACTTCCGAACCCAATGTCGGTGCGCCCCGCATCATTCACTGCGCTTCACACCGATGCCCGCACAGCAGCATCGTCCGAGCGCCCTCTAGCTGGTGTTCGACTCGCCGTACCGCAAATGTTCATCGGAACAGATCCCGATCAGGGAACCGGCACGGGTGTTGGCACATCACTTGGTGCACGCATCACCCCCCGGCCCTCGATGCTTGAGTTATGGCAATCAGCGCGTGAAGACTTGGTAGCTGCTGGTGCAGAGATCATTGAGTCGGACTTCCCAGTTGTTACCAACTATGAATCTGATCGCCCTGGCGCACCGAGCATCTTCAATCGTGGAGTTGTTCCTCCAGAGTTCTTCGATGTTGAGCTATGGGAATTGTCAATGTGGAGCTGGGATCTGTTCTTGCAGTTGAACGCACAACCCGGACTTGACCGACTGGCGCTTGCTGATGGGCCTCGCATCTTCCCCCGCCATCCCGAAGACGTATTGGACCAATTGACCACAGACATGGACATTGATCTCGCGGACTATGTCACTCGCGCACGAGAGCAAGGAATCATCGATCCGTTCAACGGACCAGAGGCCGATGTCATTCGACGTGGCATCGAAGCTCTTGAACACACGCGCAAGATCGACTTTGAGGATTGGCTCGTCGCCAACAACTACGACGCAGTCATCTTGCCCACTCAAACAGATGTCGCGCCATCAGATGCCGACAAGAACTCAGCGTCTGCCGCGATTGCGTGGAGCAATGGTGTTTGGGTGTCGACCGGAACTCTCGTGTTCCGTCACCTCGGTATACCGACCGTCACCGTGCCGATGGGGACTGCGAGCGACATTGGTATGCCCTTCGGGCTCACCTTTGCGACGGCCGCCTACAGCGATTCGACGGTCATTCGACTTGCAAGCTTGTTCGAAGCGCTTCGTCCGCGTCGGACTGTGCCGCCACGCACGCCAGAGCTCTGATCAGGAACTAGGCGTCGCGGTCTTGAATGCTCTTGACTGATGCCATTCCAAAAAGAATCGCACCTGTGAACACAATCAGAAAAATCACGGCACCAAACGAAAAAAGCGTTGCTTCAGACATTTACTTGTCCTTCCTTGCAGCCAGCATGAACGCCCCAAGTCCGAGAATTGAAG
>JBJTGC010000045.1:0-3347 GCA_046093725.1 Actinomycetota bacterium | reverse complement strand
CAGGCTCAATGTCGATGGTGTCGCCACTCTTGAATTTGCGCCTGTGCCAGTGACAAGTGGCCGTGCCGCGTTGGTTGCCGTGGGCCTGGCCATTAATCATCAGCGAGCACGTGCCACAAATACCTTCGCGACAATCGTGGTCGAACACGACAGCTTCCTTGCCATCATTGATGAGACGCTCATTCAAGATGTCGAGCATTTCAAGGAACGATGCCTCGTCACTGATCTGTTCGATGGCGTGATCCTCGAAGTGTCCCGAATCATTCGGGCCCTTCTGGCGCCACACGCGCAGGGTGAGGTTGGTCAGATGATTGCTCACTTGTAACTCCGTGTTGCGAGATGGACTTCTTTGAATTCGAGCGGCTCAACGTTCAGATTCGGTGACATCGCGTCGCCGCCCCACTGCCAGGCAGACACATGGCAGAAGTTGTCGTCGTCGCGCTGTGCTTCGCCGTCATCGGTCTGATACTCCGCTCGGAAGTGACCGCCGCAGCTTTCTTTGCGATCGAGTGCGTCGCGACACATCAACATTCCCAACTGGAAGAAGTCGTCGACACGACCGGCCTGCTCGAGTGTTTGGTTGAGGCTGTTGCCATCACCAGTGACTCGAAGATCTTTCTTGAACTCTTCGTAGAGAGCGGGCAACTCTGACAGCGCTTTTTCAAGGCCCTGCTCGGTGCGCTCCATGCCGCAGTAGTCCCAGATGATCTTGCCCAGTTCACGGTGGAACCAGTCGGGCGAGCGTGTTCCGTTGACATTCAAGTAACCGTTGTAACGATCACGTGCTTCTTGCTCGACACGCTTGAACTCTGGATGATCGGTGCCTGGAATCGGCTTGTTCAACATTGGAGCAAGCTGATTTCCGATGGTGTAGGGCAACACGAAGTAACCATCTGCAAGTCCCTGCATGAGCGCACTTGCACCAAGTCGGTTCGCACCGTGGTCAGAGAAGTTTGCCTCGCCGGCTGCATACAGACCTGGAATGTTGGTTTGCAGTTCGTAGTCAACCCACAAGCCCCCCATTGTGTAGTGGGTGGCGGGATAGATGCGCATTGGCATGTCGTACGGATTTTCTCCGGCAATGCGCTCATACATCTCGAAGAGGTTTCCGTAGCGCTCTTCCACGACGTCGCGACCAAGGCGATTAATCGCATCGGAGAAGTCGAGGTACACGCCGTTTTTCAATGGTCCGACACCAAGTCCCTTGTCGACCGCACGCTTTGCTGCACGAGATGAAATGTCGCGTGGCGCCAAGTTGCCGAACGATGGATACAAGCGCTCGAGGTAATAGTCGCGCTCAGATTCCGGAATTTCGTGCGCCGCACGCTTTTCGTCGGGATTGGTCGGCACCCATACTCGCCCGTCATTACGAAGCGACTCGGACATGAGTGTCAACTTCGACTGGAACTCGTCACTTTGCGGAATGCACGTCGGGTGAATTTGCGTGTAGCACGGGTTTGCGAACAGTGCACCGCGGCGATGTGCGCGCCATGCTGCTGTCACGTTGCACGCCATCGCGTTGGTGGACAGGAAGAACACGTTTCCGTATCCGCCCGTTGCGAGAACCACCGCATGAGCCGCGTGTGACTGAATCTCGCCGGTCATGAGGTCACGAACCACGATTCCTGCAGCGCGGCCATCGACCACGACCACGTCGACCAATTCGCAGCGGTTGTACAAGCGAATTCCACCGAGTCCGACTTGACGTGAGAACTGTTGGTACGCACCGAGCAACAACTGCTGACCTGTTTGGCCACGTGCGTAGAACGTACGACTGACCTGAGCACCACCGAATGAACGGTTGTCCAGAAGTCCACCATATTCACGCGCAAACGGAACACCTTGGGCGACCATCTGGTCGATGATGCTCACGCTCACCTGTGCGAGGCGATGCACATTTGCTTCGCGGGCACGGAAGTCACCGCCTTTGACGGTGTCGTAAAACAAGCGATGCACACTGTCGCCGTCACCTTGGTAATTCTTCGCTGCATTGATGCCACCTTGAGCAGCAATCGAGTGCGCACGTCGCGGTGAGTCGTGGAAGGTGAACGCGTCGACTTGGTAACCAAGCTCTGCAAGTGTCGCTGCTGCCGATGCCCCGGCGAGGCCGGTGCCCACAACGATGACCTTGAACTTGCGCTTGTTATTGGGGTTGACCAACTTCATGTCGGACTTGTAGGTGTCCCACATGTCGGCCACCGGTGCATCCGGAATCTTGCTGTCGAGTCGCACTGTGTTTTGTGCGAGCAGTTGCTGGGTGAGGCTCATGACTATCTCCGTCCGTCGTCTCAGTAGGTCGCTTTTTCGAGAATTCCAGCCATGACTGCGACTGGGAACGTGACGTTCCCGATCACGACGATGGCCGCGAAACCTGTTGCGAATGCATTGCGCCACTTGTTGAAGCGCGGGTTGTTCCAGCCAAGTGACTGGAAGATGCTCCATGCTCCGTGGAACAAGTGAATTCCGAGCAACACATTGGCAACGATGTAGAACACCGCGACAACAGGACGCTCGAATGAATAGATGACTGCGTTGTAGACATCCTTCAAACGCTCGTCGCCCTCCATGTAGAACGCATTGGTCTGTGAATTCACCACACCAAATGTGAGGTCGAGCAAGTGCCACACGATGAAGGCCAACACGATGACACCGCTCCAACGCATTGTGCGGCTGGCGAAGTTCGCGATTTGGTAGTCACGAGCGCTCTGGTATTTCACCGGACGTGCCGTGCGGTTCATCACTGTCAGTGAATAGGCGGCGTGCAAGTGCAAGATGAGCATGCCGATGAGTCCTGCGCGAAGAATCCAGAGAACTGTCTTTTCCGGAGCGAGTGGGTAGAGCAACTTCTCGAGAAAGTGCGCGTAGTGATTGAGATCAGATGCCCCGAGGAACATCTTCAAGTTGCCGATCATGTGAAACAGAACAAAACCCATCATCGCGATGCCGGTGATGGCCATGACGTACTTCTTGCCGACGGCAGTCGAATAGAGATCAAGCAGGAACGGCCGACGTGGCTTGACCTTTGCGGTTCCCGTGACTGGTCCCCGCCGGCTTGCAATGACCTGTGCCATGTGCGTCTCCTTCTCCTACGTACTTCCGGTTCGATGCATGTCCGGCTCTCGGCGATCGCCGGACGGCTCACTGTCGAGCCCGACTGACGGTACTCCCGACACCGGATTGGAATGCAACTTCCGAGGCCCCTCAACAGCACCGGAGGCCGGCCCTGCGGAAGACACCACTCTCATTGTCTCGCCTCTTGGGCGGCACCCTGCCATCGTCCCCCCTATTTCGCTGTTCGGTGGCCAATTTCACTAGGGTTTCAACGTTCAACAAGGCGGGACGCCGGA
>JBJTGC010000044.1:0-5583 GCA_046093725.1 Actinomycetota bacterium | reverse complement strand
AACGCGGTGGAAGACGGGCTAGTCATTGAGGGAATCCGGGGTGCCTGTCCAGCGTGGAGGGCGCTTCTCGATGAACGCTTGCACTCCCTCGCGGGCATCACCGAGCGCCATCAGCTTGTGATGAAGGTGCGTTTCGAGATGGTTCATCTCCTCGGCAGCCATTCCCCAAGAGCGCCACAGAGCAGCCTTGCTGGCGGCAGCTGAAGCGGGCGCGACATTCACGGCGATGTCATGGGCGAGTGTCTGTGCTCGTTCGAGCACTTCGTTGTTCGGTAACACCTCTCCGCAGATGCCCATACGGTGCGCCTCAGTACCGTCAAATGTGCGACCAGTGAGAAGCACATCGGCAGCTGTTGCAAATCCGGCGATGCGTGGAAGTGTCCAGTGCGACATTGCATCGCCCAACATTCCTCGACGGGCTTGCACAATGCCGTACTTGGCGTCTTTGGCAAAGATGCGTAGGTCGCAGTGCAGGGTGATGGTGAATCCGATGCCTACCGCATGACCATTCACAGCAGCGATCACTGGCTTACGAACCTTCCACGCCGGGAAGGACACGCCTTCAGAGCTGAAGGACGAGGTGTCGCGCGGGCGAAACGTGTCGGCGCCCGACGACAAGTCGGCACCAGCGCAAAATGCAGGAGGGGTACCGGTCAGCACCACAGCTCGAATGTCATCGTCGCCGTCGCATCGTCTGAACGCATCAGACAATTCATCGCCCATGCCATCGCCAAAGGCATTACGCACATCTGGTCTGTTCAAAGTGATGGTAGCGACACCATTCGAGACATCGACCAAGATCGTGCGGTACGTCATCGCGAACGAACCTCATCGAAGGCTTCGATGAACTCAGCAAGGAGGTCGTCGTCAGGTGTGAAGGCAGGGAAGTAGGCGCAGACACGCGACGCAAAAGAGCCAACACGAGCAACGATCTGTTCTGCACACTGTTTAGGCGTACCAAAGACCCCGATACGTCCCATGAGGTCATCGGATATAAGAGAAGTCATCTCTGCCCATTGACCCCGCTTCGACATTTCATTGAGTCGTGGTTGAAGGTCGCCCGCACCTTCTGCGTCAAGCACTGACTTGTATGACGGGGTCGACCCGTAAAAAGCCATCAGGGTCTTGATGTTCTTGGCGCGCTCGAGCTCTTCGTCGGTTCGTCCCATTCCCACGATGATTTCTGCAATCAGTTCCACTTCAGAACCATCACGATGGGCTGAAGTGAGTCCGCGCTGTACTGCTGGGAGCGTCACGGTGGACAGGTGAGCCGCAGAGTTGAAAGGCATGATGAGAATTCCGTCGGACTCCGCTGCTGCCATCTGCGTCATTTTCGGACCGAGTGCACCAACGAGCACCTTCGGCACACCGTAGGGGTTCGGACCCGGGTTGAAGTTTGGAGTCATCAGAGTGTGGCGAGTGAACCGACCTTCATATCGCAGTGGAGTCCCGTGTTGCCACGAATCAAGAATTGCGCGAGTGGCTTGCACCCATTCACGCATCCGTTCAACAGGCTCAGACCAGGTGGACCCGTATCGTTTCTCAATGTGGGGTCGAATTTGCGAGCCGATGCCGAGACTGAATCGACCTTGCGATAGTTGTCCAAGGTCCCATGCTGCATGTGCAAGGTGAAGAGGGCTGCGAGGAAAGGCGATGGCAACGTTCGTCATCAGGTCAAGTGAGCACACCGGCGCTGCTGCGACCAAGGGAAAGAACAGATCGTGGGCGTTCTCGAAAGTGAAAATGCCATCGACCCCTAGATTCTGCAAGTCGCGAGCACGCGTTGCGGCATTGTCAAGTGGGGCTCCCAACCAGACGTCAAGTTTCAGCGGCGCCACAACGCTCAACGGTAGTCGCCGTTCGCGGTCGACTACGAGGCGATGTCGCGTCGCTCAAATTCGCGGGATGATGCAGCGATGAGCAAAACGCTCACGATTTGGACCGAGCAGGCCGACAATCGACCCCTCATGAACTTTCAAGGTCACATCCTGAAGTCCGACGTGGCGGCCGTAAGACTTCGATAGACGAATTGTCTCGATAGGTAGCGGCATCTCGCCATTGAACGTGGAGATGCGGAGGGACTGTTCGTTGAGGCGCCCTCTTCGGGACGCTTGTGCGAAGGAAAGCGACTTTTGTGTCGGTGTTAAACCGTCTGAATTCGACGCGAGATGTCGTTGCACTCTTCGCAGACTGACTCAGGAAGAATGCCGATACGCATCATTGCGTAGAACATCTTGCAGCCGATGCACACCCCTGCGAATGCTTCGAGACTCGCAGCGCCGGCAAGCATTGCAACGACGATGCGTGACGCGGTGCCAAGGTCAAGTGCAAGGAGAATGCTTGCAGTGATCGTGAAAGCTGCCCCAATTCCTTGAGCGAAGCGCTTCGGCGGCCCGGGGCACAACTTGTGCTTGATGTTCATCTTCGGCACGATGACCTTTGTGGCCAAGAGCCCGAGCGGACTGAATCGGGGTCCCGAGAGAACACGCGCTACGAATCCGTACGTGAGCGGTAGAAGAATCCAGCTATTTCCCGTTGCCACGTAAGCAAGTGACATTGCGACAGCACCGGTCGCGACAATGCGCGCTGCGGTCTCGTTGACGATGGAAGGGAAGGACAGAAGTGATGCCACGCCGTGAGCCTACGGCCGCGCTAGTTGCGCGGCACTGCGTATCCCGGCCGCGCTAGTTGCGCGGCACTTTGCTCCATGGCTGGTCTTTGTCGGCACGGGGTTCACCAGGAAGCCCGAGCACTTGCTCGCCGAGGATGTTGCGCATGATCTCACTCGTGCCACCTTCAATTGAGTTTGCGCGAGCACGTAGGAACGAGTGGCGAACTCCGCCCTCTGCACCGTCGACCGACACCTGTTCCGGACGACGGAAGGTGAAGTCATAACCAATCATGCCCTCAGCACCCATGAGCTCTACCGAGAATTCTGTGACCTTCTTGTTGAACTCCGCCAACATCAGTTTCGCGATTGAGCCTTCTGGTCCGGGGTTGCCTGCACGCGCAAGCTGAGAGGCGCGTGCATTCGTCATACGAAGAACCTCACTCTTGCAGTACAACTGCATGAGGCGATCAAGTTGTGCGGCGCTTTGTTGGTCAGACGGTAGCTCGCGCCAAATCTTGATTGCCTCGTCGATGGGGCCCTTGCGCTTCGGGTTGTTGCCGCCGCCACCGCCGATTGCTGTGCGTTCGTTCATGAGTGTCGTGAGCGCTACGCGCCAACCCTCGCCGACGTCACCGATTCGATACGCATCCGGAACTCGCGCGTCGGTCATATAGACCTCGTTGAATTCTGCTTCGCCGGTGATTTGGCGCAGTGGGCGCACTTCGACGCCGGACGCGTGCATATCAAGCGCGAAATATGTCATGCCCTTGTGTTTTGGTTGCTCAGGATCGGTACGAGCCACCAACATTCCCCAGTCAGCGAGATGGGCAAGTGTGTTCCACACCTTCTGTCCGTTCATCACCCATTCGTCACCATCTCGCACCGCTTTCGTGCCGAGGCCTGCAAAGTCACTTCCAGAGCCAGGCTCTGAGAACAACTGGCACCACTTCTCTTCGCCGGTATACATCGGCCGCAGGAAACGGGTCTTCACTTCTTCGCTTCCGTGGGTGACGATTGTTGGTCCGGCAAGTGCAATGAAGAACGTTGCAGGATCTTGCGCTTTGGCGCCGGCTTTGCGGCAGCGTTCTTCAATCAGGCGGTTGAGGTTCGGACGAAGTCCGAGTCCACCGTGACCTTTGGGGAAGTGCACCCACGCGAGGCCGTAGTCGAAACGGGCTCCACGAAATGTGCGGTCGTCGACTTTCTTGGGGTCGAATGCGGAAAGCAGTTCGTCAAGTGCTGCTTCGACGACGGCGAGTTGATCATCGGTGGATGTCTCGAGGAGGGTCATGTCCTCAGTCTTGCAAGAAAGACCCTCGAGAACTGAAACGGAGCCGTAATTGCAGAGGTGGGATTGTCAGCCGACTGTTGGTTCTTCGTCACGCTCGAAGCGGCTGTAGCGATGGATGCCCATATCGGCAAGCTCGTGGTATGCGCGAACGAGCCGGACCGGACGACCAAACCGTGCGTCGAATTCAGCCTGCAATGCCTCTTGAAACTCTGTCTGACCGACCGTGTCCCACGACTCCATCGACTCCCACACGAATACGAGAGTCGCCTGACCTGGCTTCGAGTCGTTCAGCCACACCTCTTTGGAGATGAATGGCACACGAGGTAGTCCCTGTCCGAAAGCCTCTTTGAGGGTCCAGATCTCATGATCCAAGGCGAGAAAGTCTTCGAGGTCTTCTGGGGCAACTTCGAAAACAAGTACCTCCACAGGCAGGCGTTCACTTTTCACATATCGATACGAGTGCGGGGATGAAGATTGATCGTGGCTCATCGCAACCATTTTTCACATCGGGTGATTGCTTGTACATCAATGTCGTCGAACATCAGAAGGATGATGGTGTTGACACCGATGTCAACCCAGTGGTCCAACCGGGGGTCTTTCCCGCTGAGCAGATCCTCGCTGAAGAAGTCCCAGACGCTGACATGGAAACTGTCGGTACGACCAGAGTTCTTGTGCGCTTCAATCGCCGTCGTCAGGGCAATGTCACATACCTCGCTTGTCGCACGGATGTTGACTCCGTTTGCACGCTCACCGGCGAGCATGGCGAGAGATGAGCTGTTCACGCCAATGACAATTTCAGGCCGAGGATCAGGCAAGGGATAGGTCTCATATTTCGAATCGCGTTGTGGTGACCACATCGCGTCGAATTGGTCGAGCGCCGCAGATAGCACAGCATGACGCTCGCGCATCGTGGCTGGGGGAACCATGCCGAGTGTTGTGCGCTCGATGGCGAATGCGTTGTTAGGTCCACCGCCTGCGCCGAGTCCGAGTATGTGGCGTCCGTTTGAGACCTCTTGAAGCGTCGCCGATGCATTCGCGAGTAAGCCCGCATTTCTGTTTCCGACGTTGACAACAAGCGGACCGATGTTGATGCGGGAGGTAATGGCTGCGATGGCGCCAAGTTGCGTGAAACATTCGGGCATCGTCGGGGCTTGCATTGTCGCCCCTCGCAGGTGATCCATTGTCCAGAACGTACGAAAGCCCGCCTCATCTGCAGCTCGTGCCGCATCAGCAATCACATTCCACGGCTTGATGCCAGGGTTGACTTGGATGTCGTAGTTCACGAGCGGATGAAACCCGAGAGCTCGCGATAGAAGCTCTCTGAAATTGCTTCGTAGTCTCCGCGAGTTGCCATTGGAGCCAATTGAATGACCAATGAGAATCCGAGCGAGAGCGCTTGAGACGTTGCAGTGATGGCTTGAATCAGCTCGAGTGGAAGGTCCATGACGCTGAATAGATCCACGGCAACCGCCATCTCATCGCGGTGAACCTGGCGAATCGTCCTTCGAACGACATTGTTCGTGCGAGCGGCAATGAAGGCTTCGTGTCTGAAGCGATGCCACTGATGTCGGTCGGCAATGTTGGCCGCGGCAAAATGTGCCGCGAACCCGAAGACGAGGTCTTTCCGATGAAGACCTTCGGATTCAAAGTCGAGACTCTCCTGGCGAGTACGACGCATGAG
>JBJTGC010000043.1:0-3019 GCA_046093725.1 Actinomycetota bacterium | reverse complement strand
GATCAGCGCCGTAATACAACGTGGCGTCGATTTCCAGTTTCATCTTCGCCGCTAGTCGGTTGTAGATGACTCTTGAAATCAGTGCACGATCTTTTTCAACCTTTGCCTCACGTTCGATCATCGACGCGATAATCAATACTTCGTAGGGATTACGTCCGACCTTTTCTTTTGCGACATCGAGTCCCTCTTGGCGACCAACACGCTCCATCAATGCAACCATTCGAGACAAGACAGATGAGGCGTTGTCATCACCGGCAACTTGATACGTGTCCGGGAACAGCAACCCTTCGAGCGAAGTCGTCCCGACGGGCGCAAATGTCGAGGCAACAGTTCCTCCGCGAGAAGCTTCGATGACTGACTCTCGAGAGATATACGGAGCCTGCTCAGCCAAGCGGTCTGCCACCTGATCGACCGTGTAACCCTCGGGAAACGTCACTTTGATGAAGGTCTGTGCCGGAGGAGTTCCGAGCACCTTCATCACGTTTCCGGCATTGTCACGGGGCTTTAACGCGTAGTAGCCCGGCAACACCTCAAGACCCCCGTTGCGACTCACATACCACCGGAACACTCTGTCGTTCACGATGATTCCCTCTTGTTCGAGACGTGCAGCGATGCTTGCGACGGTGTCCCCTTCATTCACTGTGAAGTTCACAGGTACTTCGGCGATGCTTCCGGGATTGAGTTGCCGGAGCAACCAGAAGCCAGCCACACCAGCGAGAACAGCGAATGACACCATGGCGGCGGCAACCACCTTGATGACGCCATGCCACCTGTTGCCAACCGGTGCGAGTTCTACGAGGTCGTCGTCGCTCACCCGTTGTGGATTGTCCCAGGGGTCGGGCACCCAATCAGGATCGTTCGACGGCATCAACGGATCGCCCGAGACGCCCCCCACTACTGCGACCCCGAAGAATCATCGTCATCGAGAACATGCTTTCGTGTGTCGAGCCACGACTGCAACATGACCGCAGCCGCGACCTTGTCGACGACGCGACGTCGAGCTTGAGCCTTCATCTTCGCTTCCATCAGCACGGCGTCTGCAGCCACGGTGGTCAGACGCTCATCGTGAAGATGCACCGGCACGTCAACAACGGTAGCCAACGCTTCACTCTCGGCGACGGCAGCCCGAGCAGCAGGACCCATGTCTCCAGACATAGAAAGTGGGAGTCCGACGACTATGGCTTCTGCCTCCTCCTCACGAACGAGAGCAGCAATCACACGATGATCTTCTGATTGCTTCTTACTGCGGTTGATGACCGTGAACGGTGTTGCGATAGTCGCACTCGAGTCACTAATCGCAACTCCGATTCGTTTTGAGCCGAGGTCTAGCCCGATGACCCTCATGCCAGTCCGAGCGCAGCGCGTGCCTTGTCTTTGGCAATCACCAATGCCGCATCAAGGCCTTCCGCATTTTTGCCACCGGCAGTGGCAACGTCGCCTTTGCCGCCACCGCCGCCACCTACTGACTTTGCGGCATCGCGCAACACGTCAGAAGCCTGACAATCAACATCCTTCGTGATCGCGCAGACGAGACTAACTCCGCCTCCGGGGCTCACTCCCCCGAGCACTGCGACTCGGGCTCCAGATTGCCGAACCGCCACACACAGATCACGTAGGTCATTCGGTGCCATTCCGTCGACTCGTTCAACGACGACACCATCGACAGCATTCTGTGCGATGTCAACAGCACGTCCTTGTGCCAATTTCGAACGCAACTGTTTGATTTCGTCTTGCGCAGCCTTTAGTTCATCAAGTTTGCGTCCGACCGTTTCGACTGCGACCTCGGCTGTGCCACCAACCAATGCAGCAATGTCCGACAACAGCGCATCATGGCGTTGCATTGCATCGACGGTGTTCATTCCGGTCGTGGCTTCGATACGCCTCAGATTGGAACCAATCGAGCTCTCACCGATGATTTTGATTGTGCCTATGTCGCCGGTGGCGCTGACATGAGTTCCACCGCACAGCTCGACAGAACTTCCCGCCCTGAGAACCCGTACGACATCGCCGTACTTGTCTCCAAAAAAGGCTATGGCACCCGCTGCAAGAGCCTCCTCTTTGCTGGTCTCCCACGCCGTGACATCGTCGTTGAGAAGAATTTGTTCGTTCGCAAGACGCTCAATCTGGCGTAGTTCAGCATCAGACACCGCTGCGTAATGACTGAAGTCGAAACGAAGTCTGTCAGGCGAGACCAATGAACCGGCTTGCTTCACATGTTCTCCCAACACCGTGCGAAGCGCCCAGTGCAAGATGTGGGTACCTGTGTGGTTTCGCCGTGTCGCTGCTCGAGCGTCGACGTCGATGGATGCCTGCACGACCTGTCCTTCGACCACCTCACCTGACTGCACACGAACGACATGGCGTCGCACTCCGGGAACAGCAAACGTGGTGTCGATCACCTGACCGGAGAATTGCGCTGAACTCACCGAACCCGTGTCGCCCACCTGTCCACCGCTCTCTGCATAGAAAGGAGAGCGGTCCAGAAACACTTCGACTGTGCCGTGTTCGTCTCCGGGCAACACTGCGATAACCGTCGCCTCACACGAGTTCAACTGGTAGCCAACAAATTCAGTGGGGCCATGATGCTCCGCGATAGAGCGGTAATGCGACACTTTTTCTTCGTCTGTCGTCGCCGTCTTTCTGGCATCGCGTGCCCGTTGACGTTGTACCGCCATCTCTGCCTCGAAGCCAACAACGTCGACTTCAACTCCTCGCTCGCCGGCAATCTCCTGGGTCAACTCAAGCGGGAAGCCGTATGTGTCATGCAAGAGAAACGCCGATGTACCCGACAACTTGCCTCCAGCGGAGATGTCACCCTCTAGGATTCCGAGACCTGTCTTCAAGGTGTGACGAAAGCGGTCTTCTTCGTTGGCCACGACTCCGACAATGAAGTCTTCGTTCTTGCGCAGGTCTGGATAGGCGTTGCCCATGATGCCGATTGCGGTGCGAACCATGTCGGGTAGCACGAGCTTCTCGGTGCCGAGCAAGAAGGCGTGGCGCACGACAGCGACGATGAAGC
>JBJTGC010000042.1:0-8877 GCA_046093725.1 Actinomycetota bacterium | reverse complement strand
GTACTGGATTCCGCCACATGTGCAGTAACCGACGTGAGCTTCGCAGTTAGGGCAGAAGTCATCACCCACTCAGTCAGCGTAGTTACAGAGCGATCAAGTTTTCTAGTGGCTTCCAAAGTTGTTCGATCAGACCCGCTGGGTCATGTCTGGTCTTTAGTGAACCCCTGCTGGAAACAGAGCCCAAGAGGGGAATCGAACCCCTGACCTACGCATTACGAGTGCGTTGCTCTACCGACTGAGCTACCTGGGCAGGCTAAAGAAGTGTAGAAGCGCGACGCCGAAATTCATCGGCGAGATTAGATGGGGTAATCGACCCTGTTCCTGTCACGAGTCGCCATGCGCCACGCCAGCCAGATGAAGAGGAATTGGAATGGCAGGCGACCGTATGCCACCAGTTGCTCACTCATCGGTCTGTCGCGCCAGTCCCATGCCATGTACAGATTGGCGGGGTAGACGGCGATGAACAGCCAGATGGCGGCCAGTGCACCAATACGGCGCGTCGAAGAACGCAACAACAGAACACCGATGACTATCTCGGCAACACCACTGACATATGTCCAGAACGCTTCGCTCGGCGGAAGCCACGGCGGCACGATTTCGTTGAAGAACGAGGGGTTCGCGAAGTGCATAATGCCCGCGAACAAGACGAAGGCGCCGATGATGGTGGCGAGAGTGTCACGGTGTGTGTCAGCCATTGTGGTTCCCCCCATGAAGAGCATCAGATGAAAGCGCAGGAAGCGACCAAATCAGATCGCGCATCAACACTGTCTCGTTGACATTGAGTGCAAGACGTGACATGGCGTCGTGGATACGCGCGATTGCATCGGTGTAGGCAGTTGGACGATTGAGGGCTGCGTTGTTGACCAACTCATCGCGGTACGTGGCAGCAATCTGTACAAGTCCCGAACGCAGCTCGTCGGTTCGGTGGCGTCGAAGTTCGCGCTTGTGCTGGTCCTCGAGTGCCTTCTTGCCACTCTTGCGTAAGCCCATCTGCCCCATGCGCTCTTCCATCTCAGATGCCTCGTTCTCATGTCGCTCGATGAGAGGTGCCGCAGAGTCATCAATCATCGACAGCAATTCGGTGACGATCTCTTCAGCAACAGACCCCGTGCCATTGATACGCCGAGGAACACTGGCGAAGGCATGGAGTCGATCCTGAAGGTCGCGGTCGTTTGCGAGAAGGCGAGCACGCGACATGCTGCCTTGGGCGGCATGCGCAGCGCCGCGAGCAGCGTCGTTTTCAAATCCCTCCGATACAAGAGCACTGACGATTGTCTTTTCATCAAGCATCGCAAAGTGCAATTGCACACAGCGAGATGCAATGGTCACCAATAAGGGCACCATCTGATCAGTAAGAAGAATGAGCGTCACCCCGTCGGCGGGTTCCTCGATGGTCTTCAACAGTCGCACAACAGCGCTGTCCTGCATGAGATGCAACTCGTGCATGATGATGACTTTGCGTCGACTCTCGTGCCCAGTGGTCGACGCAGCAGCGATCACTTCCTCGGCCTGGTCTTTTGATATCGACGCTCCTACTCGATGAACCTCGATTGCATCGATGTACCGACCGCGCATCACCATGTCGCAGATGCGGTCATGTGAATCGTCGGTACCTGCAAGCAATTGTGCAGCAAATGCGCGAGCGGCCTCTTCTTTGCCGCAGCCTTCGGGGCCCACAAAGAGATAGGCGTGTACAGGGTGTTCTGCGGCACGCTGTAGTTGGTCGACCACGTGGGTCTGACCAACTACAGCATCCCAAATCGAACTCACACTCCGAACATTACGGGGTGCTGACGAGCGGCAGTGCCTTCGTTTGTTTCTTCCTCTTGGAGTCGACGTACGTGACCTTCACATCACAGATACCCGCCCCGGTGATTGTGACTGCGGTCTTTGTTATGGAGCACACGCCGGTATTGGCACCGGAGACCTTGCTCGGGACCACGAATGCTGCCTTTGTGACTTTCTTGAGGCCGAGCAATTTCACTGCTTGTGCCACTGTCACGACTTTGCCTCGACTCGTGACGGGGTTCCGCGCAGCGGGTAGGGCTGTCATTGTGATTGGCTCTTTGTCAAGAACTGATGTGACTTCAGGAATATTCGGAACTGTTGGTTGAACACTGACCACTTCGCCGTTCTTTACGACAGCAATGGGAGTGTCATCAACAACCGTTGGCACAGGAACAGGATTTTTTGACGCCTCAACTTGAGAATCAACGTTGTCTTTCTCGTCGGACAAATTGTCGTCGTAGTTTTCGTCGTAGATGTCATCCATCGGAAGTGGTTTCAAATCGTCGGGGACATTGTTCTCGCCCCAGACGTTTGGTCCCCATGCAGTAACTCCGCCGTCGTAGTCGAGAGCAAGGATGTGCCCCGAACCAACGGCGATTTCCCGGATGTTTCTCATATTCGCTGGTTTTTCAGGAAGATCTGCTGCGTAAGTGCCCCATGCAAGGACGTCACCCCCGTATGTGATGCCGGCAATGAGTCCCATGCTCATCTTCACTGAGAAGAACTCTTCGCCAGCAGGAATGTCTTTCTGTTTCGTTTCGCACTGGCCCCAAATGCGTACTGATCCGTCGTCCATAACGGCAGCAGCACAGTCATACCCAATGGCAATGTCACTGATTTCGTTGGCGTCAAGATCACTTGGAACGTCGGCTTGCCCGTAGGAATTATCGCCCCAGACGTGAATCACGCCTGTGCCGTTCACGGCGTCCTCTCCGACTGCGATGATGTTGTGGTAGCCGGTGGACATATCGCGGTACCAGAAGTCACCATCAGGCTTCTCCTTGCTGGAGCTCGTGGATTGGAATGAGCCCCAACTCGAGATCTGTCCAAAAATGTCACGCACTGCGGAGAATCCGTAGCCGGCACCAATCTGTCGTACTGGATCGAGACCCTCCGGAATGTCGTTGCCGTTCGGGCCATCGCCCCAACTCACAACTGTTCCATTGCGTCGCAGACCGAGTCCGTGTGACCAACCCGCAGCAACTGCAAGGAATTCGTTGTCGGTCGGAGGAGCAACGTCTCCCTCCATCAAAGTGTGGAAGTTGGTGATGCTGTAGTCGTCACGAACCGCAAAGGACCTGTAGTTGCCGGCAGCAATCGGAGAGACACTTTGAGATGAATAGAAGTAGTCGGGTAACTCCATCCAACTGTCCCACGAGCCCACAAAGTCGTAGATGTTTCCGTCATCGAGCAAGACGGTGAAGTATGCATTTCCACTTGAAATGGAGACCACTTTTGGAGCCAAGTCCTCGGCGGCATCTGAGTTGTACTGGGCAATCTGTTCATCAAAGGCTGTATCGAAGTTGGAGTTGCCCGAAACAAAATGTGCAATGTTGTCGGTGTCGATGGCGAGGTGGTTTCCCCATCCGTCGCGGCTTATGTGCTCGACCGCAATACCTTCGAAGAGGTTGGGTTTTGCGTCAGAGCCAGCTTGCAGAACTTTTCCGTCGTTGGAAACAACCGTCACAGTGGTTCCATCCACGTCTATGTGTTTCGCTGAGACTCCATCAAAAGCTTGCTGAATACTTGCTACTCGGGAATTGCTCCCCCAAACATGTACTTTCCCAGTGTCATCAAGTGCGACGTTGAGTTGTGCGTTGTATGTATCTGCTTCCAATATCCGAGCATTGAGAACAGCTGTTGGAATTGGTGCTTGGGGATTACCAGTCCAAATTGGACCCCATGCTGACAACTTGCCGTCTTCACTGATGACCATGACAACACCATTGTCATGGACGAGTGACTTCACTTGTGACAAGTCAACGCCCGCCGGAACAACACTCATTCGCGCACTGTCCATTCCCCATGCGTGGAATTCATTGTTGAGATCTATCGCGACGCCTTGCATACGCGTGACAGCAGCGAGGCGAACCTTTGACACTGGCGGATTAAAGACGCTGGGCATGTCATCGTCCATGGGCATCCCTCTCAACATTTCGTTGCCCCACACAACAAGCTCGTCTTCATTTGAAATTGCCATGTTGACGAAATTATTTCTCACAAAGTGGCGGATCTTGGTTCGTATCCGTCTGACTTCCGTCGTTAGGGCAGCATTGCGTTGACGAGCGCCCGTTGAGGTCGAACTGGAATCACTTCCGCCACATGAAACGAGAACGATGGCTGATGTAACTAGTAACGCCGACAGGCGTCGAGTGCGAACAGTGGACATGAGGGACCCTCCCCAGGGCTGAATGAATCTTCAGGGAGTGTAGGGAAGTTCCGAGGAGATAACTGGTCGGCCTCGTAAGAGTGGCTGGTCAGAGTCGCGAGGAGACGCGCTCCCAAATGAGCGCCTCGACGTCGTCTTTCGGAAGTGTGCCGTCGATAGTGATCCATCGCGTTGGCTCAGCGGCCATCAGAGCGTCGAAGCCAGCGTTCACTCGCTGAAAAAACTCTTCGCCTTCACGTTCGAAGCGATCAAGGTCCCGTTTTTCCAGTCGTTGCGCCAACACATCTGAAGGCACTTGCATGTATACGACGAGATCGGGCAGTCGGCCACCGAGTGCCCAGTCGTTCACCGTGCGCAAACTGTCGAGGGACAACCCACGTCCGTAACCCTGATAGGCGAGTGTTGAATACACACTGCGGTCACTAACAACGTGTCGGCCGGCAGTGAGTGCCGGCATCACCACTTCTTCAACGTGTTGAGCACGGTCGGCGGCCATCAGTAATGCCTCAGTGCGCGCATGCATGTCGGTGTTGTCGGGGTTAGCAAGAACCTCGCGCAACATCGTTCCAATACGCGTGCCGCCCGGCTCGCGAGTGATGACCGCGTCGAGACGTGACGCAAGACGTTTGGCGTGAGTGCTCTTGCCACACCCTTCCGGACCTTCGAAGGCGATGTAGCGCGCGTTGCTCACTCGTCGGTCTTCTTCGGCTTGGCGGCTTTCTTCGGAGCCGCCTTTTTCTTCGCAGTTGACTTCTTCGCTGCAGACTTCTTTACCGCCAATTTCTTGGCTGGTGCTTTCTTCGCACCACGTTTCTTCGGGCCACCATTTGCTTCGATGTAGTCGCGCCGAAGTTGCAAGAGTTCGTATGCGCGTTCGTTGGTCATTGTCTCGAGACGATCGCCACGAGTGAGGCCTGCATTCACTTCACCATCGGTGACGTATTCGCCGAACTTGCCGTCCTTTGCCACCACTGGCTTGCCGCTTACCGGGTCATTGCCGAATTCCTTCAGAGGTGGCTTCGGCGCAGCGCGACCTCGACCGAACACTCGCGGTTGGGCGAGAAGCGCAAGTGCCTCTTCCAACGTGACGGTGAGTAGTTGCTCTTCCGTCTGAAGTGAACGACTTTCTTTACCCTTGCTGATGTACGGGCCATAGCGACCATTTTGTGCAGTGATTGGTTCGCCATCGGCTGGGTCATTGCCAATCGTTCGCGGTAAGGACAACAAGTCGAGTGCATCCTTCATGCTGAAGCGCTCGATGTTCATCGTCTTGAACAACGACACCATCTTCGGCTTCTCAAGACCTTCAGGTGGAGCATCCATCGTGCCCCACTGCACGTACGCACCGTAACGGCCAGTCTTTGCAAACACTGGGTGTCCGTCATGCTCACCAATCGGTACATCACCTTTTGGAGCTGCAAGCAATCTGAGTGCTTCGTCGAGTGTGAGTTCGTCGGGTGTCATTGAGTCGGGAACGCTCGCGGTGTTCTCGCCACAGCGCACATATGGTCCGTACAGACCTGGCTTCACGATGACTGCTTCACCAGTATCAGGGTGGCCACCCAAGGTGAATGTATTCAGTGTGGCTGCATCGATGGAGTCGAGGTTCTTGGCAACCAACTCATGAAGACCAATCCATTCGTTGGTGGTTTCCTCTTCACCGAAATAGAAGTGCTTCAGCCAGCGGTCCTTTTGTTGTTCGCCACGCGCAATGGCGTCGAGGTCTTCTTCAACACCAGCGGTGTAGCCGTAGTCGATGAGTTCGGTGAAGTGGTTCTCCATCAACTTGATGACTGAGAATGCGGTCCATGTGGGAACAAGTGACGTTCCTTTCTTCCACACGTAATGACCGCGGTCGACCATCGTCGAGATGATTGATGCCCATGTGCTTGGGCGACCGATACCGAGCTCTTCGAGCTTCTTCACAATTGATGCTTCGGTATAACGAGGGGGTGGTGTGGTCGCATGACCATTCGCCGTGTAGTCGGTCACCGCAACGGTCTCGCCGACCTTGAGCGGTGGCAGCAATAACGCGTCTTCGCTTCCGTCTTTCTGATCGTCTTCGTCAGCCGATTCTTCGTACGCCTGGCGATATCCGGGAGACGTGATGGTGGTGCCACTTGCGTTGAATTCGCAATCGGTGCGTTGTGAATCAGTTGTGGTTGCGCGAAGGCGAATGCTCACCGTGACGCCTGTTGCGTCGATCATCTGCGAAGCAAGCGTGCGCTGGTACACCAATCGATACAAGCTCAACTCTTGACTGCTGAGTTCGTTTGCCACTTGTTCTGGCGATCGCAAGGGAAGCACTGGGCGAATCGCTTCGTGTGCTTCTTGTGCGTTCTTTACCTTCGACGTATACACACGCGGTGCGTCGGTGAGGAACCCGGCTCCGAATTCACTCTTGATGTGGGAACGGATGTCAGAGATTGCTTCTGCACTGAGACCCACATTGTCGGTACGCATGTATGTGATGTATCCGTTTTCGTACAGCTTCTGAGCAATGCTCATGACCTGTCGGCCCGACAAACGAAGTTTGCGACCACCTTCTTGTTGCAAGGTGCTGGTCATGAAGGGCGCCTTCGGCGACGAGCGCTAGGGCTTTTCCTCCACGCTTGCAACGGTGAGGGGCGTGCCCTTGAGGCCTGACACCAACTGATTGGCGCGATCTTCATTGACGACAATCACGTCGGTCTTCAACTCACCGTTGCCGTCGAAGTCTTTTCCAGAGGCGATTCGCTTGCCGTCAACAGACAGCAACGTTGCAGTGAACGAAGGTGAAGAGTCGGTGACGGCGGAAAGGTCGAAGTATGTGGCAGTATGTGGCAGTGCGAAAGGCGATGCGCTCGCGCTCACGCTCGACAATGAGGCGAAGCGCTGGGCTCTGCACGCGTCCGGCCGAGAGCCCACGATTCACACGTCGCCATAACACCGGCGACACTTCGTATCCGTAGAGACGGTCGAGGATGCGGCGGGTCTCTGCAGCATCGACCAAGCCGTAGTCGATGCTGCGCGGATTGTTCACCGCGTGTTCGATGGCCTTCTTATTGATCTCGTGAAACACCATGCGGTGCACGGGCACGGTGGGCTTCAGGTATTCGAGCAAGTGCCAAGAGATAGCTTCGCCTTCGCGGTCTTCGTCCGTTGCGATATACAGAGCGGACGCGCTCTTCATGAGGGCCTTCAAGTCCTTCACAACCGTCTTGCCGCGTTCGGTGAGTTCGTAAGTGGGCTTGAAGCCATTCTCCACATCTACTGCAAGACCTTTGCTCGGAAGGTCGGCGATGTGGCCTACTGACGGGCGTACGTCATAGTCAGAACCGAGATATTGGGCGATGGTCTTGGCCTTGGCCGGCGACTCGACGATGACGAGGGGTTTGGACATATCTCGGTATGGGATAAGTGATTTCACCTACCCGTGTCAAGCAATGACGACGAAACGCTTACGGCAGTAGGGAATGGTGAGTGGTGCTGCGGTCGCATCGTTCGCCACGGTGAGCCACAACACGCCGGTACCGTTTCAGGAAATGACCTCGAGTGACACGCCTTCTTCCATGAATAGTGGTGTGCCCGATGACGTCTTGCCACAGGGACGCGTGGTGCGTCTTGATCGTGGTTGGAGCACCATTTTGTTGACATCTGGTGACAGCGTGCGGGTGCGAAACATTGGGGTCGAAGTTGCCGTCGGTGATGAAGTGAACATCTCGTCCGATATGGAACGAGTGCAATCTGTGAATGCTCGTCGCAGTGCACTAGTGCGGCGAGCGTCGTTCGAAGGTGCTCGAGCTCAACGCCAAATCGTGGCAAGCAACATCGACACGGTGTTCTTGGTGCACTCGCTCACCTCGCCACCGAACGAACGTCGCCTCGAGCGTGAGTTGGTGCTGGCATTCGACTCTGGGGCGAACCCTGTCATCATCCTCACGAAAATTGACTGTGTCGAAAGTGACGTTGCAAAGAACCTTCACGATGTCTTGTCGACAGTTGCGATGGGTGTTCCCATTCACATGTTGAGTGGCATCACACGCGAAGGTATGGAACAACTCACCAAGTACATCTCTGATGGTGAGACCATTGCTGTGCTGGGTGCAAGTGGCGTGGGGAAATCAACGTTAGTGAATGCACTTGTTGGCCACCACGCTCAGGAAGTCGGAGATGTTCGTGAGAGCGACCAACGTGGGCGTCACACCACGGTCGCTGCGCAATTGGTGCAGTTGCCGAGCGGTGGATGGCTGCTTGACACACCTGGCCTTCGGGCAGTGAACCTTTGGACAAGTGGCCACGGCATCGAACGTGCCTTTAAGGATGTGTTTGACCTCTCAGAAACCTGCAAGTTCCGTGACTGCAAACATTCAGATGAACCGGGTTGCGCGGTTCAAGCGGCGATTGCTGACGGTACGTTGCCTCAGATTCGCCTCGAAAGCATGCGTCGTCTGGTGGCCGAGGAAGCCTCTATAGAAGAGGAACAACGCGATCGCGAGAAGTCGTTCGATCGACGCGGGGCTCGGCGTCCTGCAGAGAATCGACGCCGTCCTTAGAACTGCAATCCAACGACTGCACCACCATTTGGTGCATCTTCGACGATGGTGGCGATGCCGTGGTCTTCGGCAAATTGCGCCACGATGGCGAGCCCAAGGCCTGACCCGGGCAATGACCTCGTGGCCGTGGCCCGATAAAAACGGTCGAATACATGTGGCTTGTCG
>JBJTGC010000041.1:0-6313 GCA_046093725.1 Actinomycetota bacterium | reverse complement strand
GTGTCCAACCTTCGGTGGGGAATGACATTGGAGCAGCATTTGACTTCCCCATGCGCTTCAAGACGGCCAGAAACGAAGCAACCCCAGCTTCGGAGAATTTCCCGATGACAGCGCAAAGAACATCGACCCTCTCGAGAGGAACGATGAATTGATACTGGATAAATCCATTCGACCCATAGAGGGCGTTCCATTTGCTCACGCCGTCAAGCGGATGAAAAAAAGCCGGAATTGTCTCTAAGCCGACATGTGCATCGGCCGGCGCTTTTCGATACCAAACCTCGTTGAACGCCCGGACAGTGAACTTGTTCAACAATCCGTTTGGCACCCACGGTGGAGCTGCGAGCCTCACCTTTGGGTCGTATCGACACGGATCTGATCCACCTGCATCGGAAGCAGAGGCATGGTTTCCTCTGGTAAGGACACCGCGTCCCAATGAGCGACCAGAAGCGAGCATGTCCACCCAGGCGACTGAATATCGGAAATCATCGTCCGAACTGTCTGACATCGACGCAATGACATCATCCAAATTGCCCAGTCGCTTTGTCTCAACCATCACTTGAGACGACTCCACGCGCAGCATTCTCACAGTCACCTCGGTGACAACTCCGGTGAGACCCATTCCACCTACAGTCGCCCAAAACCATTTCGGATTGACCTTTGGCGACAGTGTGACTTCCTCGCCCGACGACAAGGTGACTTTCATGGACTCCACATGCTCGCCAAAACTTCCGTCCACGTGATGGTTTTTCCCGTGTACGTCGGAAGCGACTGCGCCTCCCAGTGTCACGAAGCGAGTTCCTGGAGTCACAGGCACGAACCAGCCACGCGGCACGCTAAATCGCAAGAGAGCATCGAGACTCAGTCCCGCGGGAGCGGTGAGAACGCCCGAGATGGGATCCAAGACAACGTTCTCCACCCTGCTGTCATCGGCACAAGCCAGAACAGTTCCGCCGGCATTCTGAGCTGCTGCTCCGTATGCACGACCAAGCCCGCGGGCTATCGCACCACGTCGATGATCGACACCAACGACGCTCTTCACATCAGTTGCGTCTCGCACTTCGATGATCTCTGCAGATGTCCAGGCGGTGCGCCCCCACCCCGAGATTCGTTCGCGGCTCATCGACGAATGGGCTTTCTCGCAACAGCAAAGAGCACCAACGTGTCATTGTCGATGTGTCGGACGATGGAAAACCGATCAGCAGTGATGGGCGGTTTTCCGTGCTCTCGCCGATTGGTGAAGGGGTAGACCAGGCGACGACCAAAGGAGTGGAGCGCCACAAACGCTCCGCGAGGAAGACGATGGCGCAGATTGAAGACATCAAGTGCAAGCAGCCTGGCACCGGTTCTGCGCCGTGCCGCAAAGTCAGCTCTAACTTCAGCGTCTCCGTCAAGACCAAAAACCTCGACGTCGGCAAAGTGCCGATTGAGCATGCTGCGAAGTGACTCCGCCGTGAAGAGGTGCACATGAAACGGGTTTTCAAAATCAGCAGGAGCGTTCGGCGTGATGACGAGAGCCGCCCCTTCATCTGCGGTAATTCGTGCCATCTCCACAACGTGTCCAGTGGGGTCCACAAAATGCTCAATAATGTGGCTGGAACACACCACCTGCGCACTCGCATTACGCAGTGGAAGAACTGCACCGTCTGCGCATGTTGAACGCACTCCATGAGAAGTTGCGGCATGAGCAGCTTCCCACGAATAGTCGACACCAACGACCGTTCGACCGGGACCCGTCAGCCTCCCCGTCTCGTCACCCACGCCGCAACCAATGTCAACGATCACCCCATCTTCGAGTCGTTCGACGATCTCTCGATAGCCAGCGTCGTGAAGCGCCACCAAAGCCGCCGGCGTGCTGCCCTTGATCGGACGCTCGCCTGTTTGCTTCATTGATTTCCTAGTATACAAAGGCGATGTCTTCCCTCGCCGACACCCCACGGCGACTGGCCGAACTAGTTCAAGACATCAAAGCGCATGGCTTTGACCACATTGACTCGTATGCATGGCGCGACCTAGATGACCCAGATGCAGGTGGATCAGAAGTTCATGCAGACCATGTACTGAGCCTCATCTGTGAAGCCGGGCTGTCGGTCTCCCATCGGACGTCATGCAAGAACTCATCGCGCGAGTTTGAACGCAATGGCTATCACGTCATGCAACGTGGTTCACGCTATGGCATCTTTCCCCGGGTGATTTTGCGAAATGTATTTCGTCGGAGGCGTGACACATCGATAGTTGTCGAGATTTGGAATGGAGTTCCGTGGTTCGCACGCTTGTGGGCGCGGGGACCTCGGGTGACGGTGATGCACCACATCCACGAGGACATGTGGCGTGACTCACTTCCACGATTTCTGGCTCCTCTTGGACGCATTCTCGAGGTTCGCATTGCGCCCGCCTTCTACAAGGACGCACCGCTGATCACATTGGCTGACTCAACCCGGGACGAATTGATCAGACGCGGCTTCCACCCCGACAAGGTTCATGTTGCACATCCCGGCATCGATAAGCAGTTTTTCGCGACACAACCAAATGGACCCGAACGCCTCAAGTCTCCCCTGCTGGTAGCAGTCGGGCGATTGGCCCCTGTCAAACGTTTCGATCTCCTCGTCACAACATTTGAACAACTCCATCAGGCTCGCCCGGATACTCGTCTCCTCATCATCGGAGAAGGCCCAGAAGACCAGTACCTGAAGAAACTCATTCAGGAGCGGGGCCTCTCCAGTTCGGTCACTCTTGCTGGTCGAGTAGAACGAGATGAATTAGTCGCCGCTTACCGTGACGCAGCACTGCTCGTCGGCATGTCGCACTCAGAAGGCTGGGGAATGACCATCACTGAAGCGGCAGCAAGTGGAACTCCCTGTGTCGTCACTGACAACATCGGCCACCGTGGAGCGGTTGTCTCTGGGCGAACAGGACTTCTGGTTGCTGACGATGCCCAGTTTGCCCAAACCATCACCGACGTCTTGGGCGACCCGACGAGATGGGCCGAAATGTCTGCTGCATCTTTCGCCCACTCTCAGACCTTCTCGTGGGATACGTGCGCAGAAACAATTCTTCGAGTCTTAGACCTCGAAGTACGGCGTCACAGCGCAGAGGCGTAGACACCGAGTCCGTAGACCACGACCCACACAACTGCGAAGACTTGAATATGGCGATCGCGGGCAAAGACTTCTTCTGGGGCACTACCCAGACCACGCTCGAGCACCAAGACATAACGAAACACCGCCAATATCATCGGGACGATTGATAGTTCATAGAAGGGAAACCGGGACACTTGTGTGGCGTTATCGGCACTCTCAAACGCCCACAGGCAATAGGCGACCATTGTTGTCGTCACAGCCATTCCGATGATCATTCGGAGATACGGCTCTGAGTACTCCGCGAGAATCGCCCGTGTTCGAGAAGCATCGCTTCCCATTTCACGCAGCTCAGCGAAACGTTTTCCGGCAACGATGAAGAGAGAACCAAATGTGATGCAGATCACGAACCACTGAGACATGTTCGTCTCCGTTGCGACAGCTCCAGCCACAGCACGCAGCACAAAACCTGATGCGACAATTGCGAGATCGAGGAGTACGACGTGTTTCAGCTTCACGCTGTAAGCGAAGGTCAGAATGGCATAGAGCCCCAGCACAATCGCGGTGTCCACTCGGGGAACTGCGCTGAGCGCAATACCTCCCACGATGAGCGCTGTTCCTACTACTCGAGCTGACGTCAGGCTGATTTTCCCGCTCGCAATCGGACGTTGCGACTTTTTCGGGTGAAGTCTGTCAGCGGCGACATCGAGTATGTCGTTCCAGAAATAGAGACCGCTGGAGACGAGACAGTACGCAACGAACACCAAGAGCGTGCGTGACAGAACATCTGATTCATCAAGCGCGCCAAGTGCCCCAGGCGCCGCGAACACGAGCACGTTCTTCAGCCACTGCTTCGGTCGAGCTTCCTTGAAGTATGCGCTCAGCATGTTGGCTCGATCTCCCCTCGACTCACATCATGGGCGCGACCAGCACGGCTGAGCATCTCCCGATCCCCTGCGGAGTCTCCGTAAGCATGGGTCAGCCAGCTCAGGTCATCGGACAATCCCCTAGTTGAGGACCACGATTGCAAGCGTGCAACTTTTTCCGCTCCTCGACAGTTGCCGCCTTCCAAATCTCCGGTGTAGATCCCGTCACTCTGGACGAGATCCGTGCACAGCACATGCTCGACTCCTAGATGTGTCGCAAGGTGCATGAGATATGGGCGAAGCGAAGCTGACACGAGCACCACTTCATGGCCCATCTGTTGATGCCAACGAAGCCGTGCAAGGGTGTCTCGTCGCAACCAAGACCGCGCGACATTCTTCGCAAAACGATGAGCGATTTGGTCGACCTCGCCAACGTCGCGTCCGGAGAACACTCGTCGGCAGAAGTGTGCCTTGACCTCATCTCGACGTCTGGCAACAATCGCGGGCACTGATACTGAGGAAGCAGACATCAGTGCACCCATCCCACCGACGCGACGCATGAAGGGCAAGACGCAATCCCGTACGGTGAGAGTGCCATCGACATCAAATGCGACAACTTCAGGCATGTCGGAAGGCTAACTCGTGGCTGTTTCCGAGGCGATGATGTCACTCATCGACCCCCAGTACGAGGGCCAACTCTTGCTCACCACGTCGGCATCGCAAACATCCACATATTCGGTCGTCAACGCACCGAGACTCAACGCCATTGCAAGACGATGGTCATGATGAGTTTCGCAACGGCCTGCACCTAGTGAGTCGACACCGTGGATGACCAATCCGTCCGCCAGCACATCGACACGGGCCTCAATTTCACGCATCTCGGTTGCCAAGTCACCCAGACGGTCGCTCTCCTTGTGTCGAATGAAGCCAATACCGGTGAGGGTGCTGGTGCCCGCTGCCGAAGCGCACATCATCGCAACTGCAGGAACAAGATCCGAGCAATCTGACATGTCAATATCAATTGCTGTCACCTCCACATCCATGGAACGAGACACCACCACATCGCTACCGTCCACCTCGACTGTCGCTCCCATTGAGGTGGCTATCTCAAGGATTCGGCTGTCCCCTTGCAACGAGGCAGATGCAAGTCCGGGCACTCTCACTGATCCACCGGCGATAACCACAGCAGCTATGGGAAATGCAGCAGACGAGAAGTCTGGTTCAATCACAAACTGCTGAGCGACATATTCGCCGTTCTTCACCTCTATTCGACCATCCAAGATGTTCACTTGCGCACCGAATGTCGTCATGATGCTTGCAGTCATCTGAATGTATGACTCCGAGACTTTCGGTCCGTCAATCTCGATGATCAGACCGTTTGGAAGAAGCGGCGCAATCAACATGAGCGCAGACACGAATTGGCTGCTGACATCCCCGGGAAGCCGAACGTGGTCACCGATTTC
This sequence comes from Actinomycetota bacterium, assembly GCA_046093725.1. GTDB lineage: Bacteria > Actinomycetota > Acidimicrobiia > Acidimicrobiales > Ilumatobacteraceae > UBA2093. The sequence goes on along the minus strand of JBJTGC010000041.1, from coordinate 910 downwards.
TCCCTCAGCAGGTCGGGACACGGTGACCGGCAACCCACAACCGTCCGGTTCCCGCTCAACGATGAAACCAAGAGCCACCAGCGCGTCGTGAAGCGGGGCCATTGGGCGCGTTCGCAGTGCTGCTTCGCCGGTGACAGTCAACGGTGATTCACGAAGCGCACCTAGTGCGGTGAGAAATCGCGAGGTTGTTCCCGCCAATTGAGCATTGACCGTCACTGGATGGCGCCCGAGCGAACCACCCCTAACCACTACAGCATCTCCCTCGACAGCAACCGCCACACCCATGTCGTGCAAACCATCTCGGCATGCATTGACATCGTCGCTAACTGGAACCCCGATGAGCGTGGTTGTGCCGGGTGCGAGCGCGGCAATGATCAATGCCCTGTTTGCAGCACTCTTCGAGCCGGGCACCACGACAGTGGCATTAATCGGTCCACTTTGTCGACGGACACGTTTGATGCGCGTCATGAAGAAAGGCGTTGCAAGGCTGGCTTGAAATTTCGAGCCAGCAAACCACCTCTAAAGAGCTCAGCGTGTGCTGTTTCTATGAGCAGCACAATCACGCCACGGTCGCCCTCTGCCGAGTGAACCACTTCAAAGTCATACGCATTGACACCGAGCTCGCCGGCGAGCGTGAGCACCTCCGCAGCACCGCCAGGTCGGTCTGGAATTGGGATACGAACTTCCGTAAGTTCGGTACTTGGACCAACGCGTGAGGGCAGATTCATTCGTGCCCTACGAGCTCGAGACAGTCGTTCGAGCAGTTCATTTCGATTGCCGTGTTCGACGACATCGCGCATACTCGTCAGTCCATCAATGAGCTCGCTCAGCGCACGGACAATCGCCGTTTGGTTTTGAGAACAGATGTCGAGCCAGATCTCTGGTCGACCACCCGCGATACGTGTCATAT
>JBJTGC010000040.1:0-2991 GCA_046093725.1 Actinomycetota bacterium | reverse complement strand
CAGAAGTGTCGAGCCCGCCCGAGAAGGCGATGCCGACACGCTCGCCGACTGGAAGTGCAGTGAGAACTTTGGACACGGCGCTACACGGTACCGATGCCCGCCCACAGCGCCACCGAACCGGCGTGTGCGCCGTCGCGCTCGCGATGAGTGCAGTGCTGGATGCGTCGAACACACCGGGTGTCGCCGTGGTCCAGGCCGCACTCGCGATCGCTGCACTCGCCGGTTCGGTGGCGCTGTGGGCGGGCATCGGTACCGTGTAGCGCCGTGTCCAAAGTTCTCACTGCACTTCCAGTCGGCGAGCGTGTCGGCATCGCCTTCTCGGGCGGGCTCGACACTTCTGCAGCCGTCGCGTGGATGCGTGAGCGCGGTGCTCTCCCCTGTTGTTACACCGCCGACCTTGGTCAGCCTGACGAACCAGACCTCGCTGGCATTCCAGATCGTGCACGTGAGTACGGAGCCGAGCTCGCACGACTCGTCGATTGTCGTGAAGAGTTGGTGCGTGAAGGTCTGATCGCTCTTCAATGTGGTGCATTCCACATCTCCACAGCTGGCAAGACCTACTTCAACACGACTCCCCTTGGCCGTGCAGTCACCGGAACACTGCTGGTGCGCGCGATGCATGAAGACGGTGTCGATGTGTGGGGCGATGGAAGCACCTACAAGGGAAACGACATCGAGCGTTTCTACCGGTACGGACTCATGGTGAACCCGGCACTGCGCATCTACAAGCCGTGGCTCGACCCGACATTTGTCGATGAACTCGGTGGGCGCGCCGAGATGAGCGAATTTCTCTCCACGCGGAAGCTTCCGTATCGCGCGAGCAAAGAGAAGGCCTACAGCACAGATGCCAACATCTGGGGTGCCACGCACGAGGCAAAGTTGCTCGAAGAACTCAGCACGAGCATGCACATCGTTGAACCCATCATGGGTGTCGCCCACTGGCGTGACGATGTCGTGGTTACACCGGAAGATGTCACCATCGAATTCGTCGAGGGCTTTCCTGTGCGCATTAACGGTGCTGAGTTTGCGAGCGCCGTCGACTTGGTGCGCGAAGCCAATCGCATTGGCGGGCGACATGGCCTTGGCATGAGTGACCAAATCGAGAATCGCATCATCGAAGCCAAGAGTCGCGGAATCTACGAAGCCCCCGGCCTCGCACTTCTGCACATCGCATATGAGCGGCTTGTCTCTGCGATTCACAACGAAGGGTCAATCGACAACTACCGCAACATGGGTCGTCGTCTCGGTCGCCTTCTCTATGAGGGTCGCTGGTTCGACCCTCAGTCACTCATGTTGCGCGAACCCCTCATGCGATGGATTGGCACTGCCATCACCGGCCAAGTCACCATCTCGCTGCGTCGTGGCGACGACTACACAATCGTCGACACCACGGGACCACACCTCACCTATGCACCGGAACGCCTCAGTATGGAACGTGTTGAAGATGCAGCTTTCGGGCCCATGGACCGTATCGGCCAGCTCACCATGCGCAATCTCGACATCGACGACAGTCGCGCAAAGCTCGACGTTTATCGCGCAGCAGGAACACTCGGCAAGGGTTCCATCTTGTCCATCGAGGACAAGAGCTGACACATCCGCGCAAGTAGTGCGGCACGCAGTGCGAGTGTCGACACACTGATGCATTCATGAGTGGTGTGAGCACCCTCTCCCACCGCGCCCATGCCATCAAGTGTGTGCACGCCAGCTTGTGCAGTGAAGTTGCCGTCAGACCCTCCGCCTACAGCGACTCCGTCGATCTGCACTTCGAGGTCATTCGCCACCGATGTGAGCAACGAAAACAGGTGACGCGACGCAGATTCATGCATAGGTGGACGGTTGATTCCGCCACGCACTTCGACTGTTGCGCCCGAAAGTGATGGTGACAACGAAGATATCGCAGACTCAACGCGTTCTTTCTCCCCGGGCTCGACGACTCGAACATCCACAGTGCACACCGCCTCATCAGGTACGACATTGTCCGCCGTACCGGCGCGCGCCATTGTCGGAGTGACCGTTGTTCCCTTCGATACATCTGCAATTGCTGCGATACGCGGCAACATTTCGCCAAGTGCCATCAACGCATTCACACCCTTTTCGGGCTCAAGGCCAGCATGCGAAGCTCGACCCTTCACTACAACTTCGAATGTTCCCGTTCCTTTGCGAGCAATCTTTGCAGCGCCACCATCTGCACTTGGCTCGAGCACAAGAACTGAGCCTGCTTCGCGTGCTCGTTCGATGATGAGTTCGAGCGATGCATGTGAACCAATCTCTTCATCTGCCGTTATGAGTATTTCAATGTGCGATCGGTCAGCAAGTTTTGACACTGCATGCAATGCCTGAACGATTCCGGCCTTCATGTCAAAGATGCCTGGTCCGGAAGCGACATCACCAGACACGGTGAATGGACGCGCATTGGTGGAGCCCACGGGATGCACAGTGTCGTGGTGACCCACGATGAGAACGCGCGGCTCGCCTCCCCCGCTCCAATGGACATGAGGCCCTGCAACCGATGACACGACGCGTGGCGCAGAACCAAGCAGACGAGTCATCATGTTCGACAAGACTTCCGCAGACTCTTCGAGACGCTCGAGATCACGAGATGGCGATTCACACATGACAAGTGACTCAATGTCGACGAGCATGTCGGCCGTCGAAAAATCGTCTGGCGTCGTATGCAGAGTCATCAATGCCCCGAATCAACCGCGGCGCGCGCCAGTAATGCAGCAAGTTCGTCTATGCCAACTGCAACATCGCGCGACGATGCGCGAACTAGGTCAGCAAGATGTTGTGCGCCAGCATGTTCCAACATGTGAGGAAGTCTGTTGCGTACTCGTGACACGGTCCACTCGAGCGGGTTGCCCTCTGCAACGTGATCGAATCGCACGACAATGTTGCGCTGCTCAGCTTCTCGGTTGCAGGGCCTCATGTCCATTGGAGCGGGGGAGGCGAGCCGCGCGTTCTCATCGTGGGTCACCACGACACTGTGCATCC
>JBJTGC010000039.1:0-2805 GCA_046093725.1 Actinomycetota bacterium | reverse complement strand
GCGTTATCTCGGCGATTGATGAAGTTTTGGGTGCGTACGCAGAAGTGGAGACAGCGCTTGACTCGGTGGATTGGGATCTCGCTGTAGCCGCTTCCGATGTGACTGTGCAGAAAGCAGTGGAAGAAGTGACAGCAGGGTCGGCACTCGTGGCGAGCGCGACAGTCGAGTCATACTTGTTTACAAAGTGTGGGGCTCCGATGGCGGCTGCAGCAGATGAGGTTGCTCCTGCCACGTTGCCCCCTTCCACGCAACTTGGAACTGATGTCACAGATCCGGAGACATCGCCACTTGAAACGGACAGTGAGATCGCAGCACTAGGCATTCTCATTGGAAATTCATATCAATTGACTCTGACCGCTGACGAGGCCATCTGTCTTGGTGAAGAAGTGTCGAAGGTCGTCGACTACAGCGATTCGGGTTCCTCAAATGAGCAGTACACATCCCAATATCAACGAGCATTCGACGCCTGCGGTATCGATTTCGATGTCCCTACCTGATCGAAGGTCACTGTGGAAATCACACTCATACGTCATGCCGAGCCCGAATGGGTGCGCGATGGTCTCAACGTCGACAACCCACCCCTTACTGTGCGCGGTCATGTGCAGGCCAAGTTGTTGGCGAACTCGCTTCGTGGAGAGCATTTCGATGAGGTGCTTGTCTCGCCACTGCTTCGAACTCGTCAGACCGCCGAGCCAATACTCGAAGTGTTAGGCCACGATCTTGTGATTGAACCGTGGCTCGAGGAGATCCGCAATCCGATTTGGCATGGCACACCTGTTGAGCGTGCAGAGGCCGCTTATCGTGCCGAACGTGAGAAGACCAGTGTCGAGCGTTGGTCCGGTCTTGACGGCGGTGAGAATGTTGCTGACTTTGTCCAGCGAATCAACCTTGGGTGCAAGTTGTTTCTGGAAGAACGCAGCATGGTTCCGATCGGCGGCGATCTACCAGTGTGGACGACAGGTCCGAAGAGTCACCGAGTTGCTCTCATCGCTCACGCTGGCACCAACAGCGTCGTGATTTGTCATCTCCTCGGACTCGCAGCAACGCCGTGGGAATGGGAGCGATTCGTTCTTGGTCACGCGTCGGTATCTCGTGTGACCAGTATGGATATGAAGGACGGCTCATCTTTCGGAGTCACTCGACTTTCGACGCTGGAGCATCTCCCAACCGAGATGCGCACGTACTAGACATCACATCTGGCAACTATTGTCCTTCGATGGACCTCAGTGCACTTTCCAAAGACGACCAACGCAAACTTTTCTCGTTCCAGGTGTTCAGCAAGCTTGAAGGTGCAGTGACAGCAGGAATGATTCATCTGGGCGACTCTTTGGGTTTGTATCGCGCCATGGCGCAAGCGTCGGGTTGGATGACAAGTGCTGAACTGGCACACAGGACGGGACTTCATGAACGTTGGGTGAGAGAGTGGCTGCACAATCAGGCCGCAGCACGCATCGTTGAGTGGGAACAACAGAACGAAAGTGTGGTTTTTGGTCTGTCTGAACCGGCCGTCGATGTGCTTGCAAATGATGCGAGTGAACATTTCGGTATGGGTATGTTCCATCGGCTTCCGCAGACTATGCAGGCTCTTCGTGATATGCCGCGCGCTTTCGAGACCGGTGTTGGTTGCAACTACGACAGTCACGGTCCGGAGGGAGCGGTGGGTATTGAGCGGAGTTTTGAACCTTGGAGTCGCGCCAATCTTCTGTCAAAGGTCATTCCGGCTTTGCGGGGTCTGAACGCCCAACTTGACGAAGGCATTCGGGTCGTTGACATTGGCTGCGGTGCGGGTAGTGCCTTGTTGATTCTTGCGGAAGCATTTCCAAAGTCAACTTTTGAAGGCTATGACATCTCGCGGTTTGCATTGGAGCGCGCGAATGAGAAGCTTGCAATGAGTGGTCTTGCGAACGTCGCGTTCCGTCACCCCGATGACCATCCAATGCCAGCTCGGGAAACGATCGATCTCGTGACCACTTTTGACTGCATTCATGACATGACCGCACCGCAACAAATGATCAATCAGATTTTTGAGATGCTCGCTGAGCGCGGACGATGGCTCTTGGTTGACATCAAGGCACTCGACACATTTGAAGACAATGTCAATAGCAATCCCATGGCGTCTCTCATGTACGGAATCAGTATTTTGTCGTGCATGTCATCGGCGATGTCTGAGCCCAACGGCGCAGGCCTGGGCACGCTTGGGCTACCGGAGAATCTTGCTCGTTCGATGGCTTTGAAAGCTGGCTTCGCCTCATTCGTACGGCTCGACATCGAGCATTCTGTCAACGCTTTTTACGAAGTTGTCAAATAGGCAATCTGGTTTGCTTCGTTCCTTATCCTCATCCACGAGCTGTTGTGACGTTGCACTCATCAATGGCCTTCACGATTGAGTAGGGGTTGACCGCATCGCCGCCACCAGGGTGCACTTCAAAATGAAGGTGTGGTGTGTTGGTGTTGCCAGTAGAACCGACGGTGCCGAGCACTTGTCCGGCCTTGACGGGCACACCGACGGTGATTCCCGTTGCGATCGTGTCGAGGTGGCCATAGAAGAAATATGTGCCATCAGCCATCGTGAGGCGGAAGCCATTTCCGGCATTTGCGTCCTTGCCGACCGAATACATCTTGGTGATGGTGCCGTCAGCAACGGCGTAGATCAGTTTTCCGCGTGGAGCAATGATGTCCACTCCGAGGTGAAGGCGCTCTCCGCGTGGTGCATGCCAGGTGTCGGTGAAAGAGCAGAGGCCCTGTACGGGAAAGGCTGCGAGTTTGACGGTGGGCTCGTCGACAAGTGCCAACGCAAGGGCTGTG
>JBJTGC010000038.1:0-2132 GCA_046093725.1 Actinomycetota bacterium | reverse complement strand
ACTTCTCGAAGTTCCAGCGGATATCTCCCGAATGGCCCTCGGAATCCGCGGTTGCGGTCAGCACGTCGTACAACGGATGTCGCGCATCACCATTCACATCGACCTTCTCCGTCAGCGGGAACGTGACTCCATAGTTGGTGGAACAAAACGTGGTGATTTCCTCTGGAGAGCCCGGCTCCTGACCGCCGAATTGATTGCATGGCACGCCAACAACACTGAATCCCTTTGGCGCAAGCTCCTTGTGCAATGCCTCGAGCCCGGTGTACTGCGGGGTGAGCCCGCATTTGGACGCAACATTCACCACCAAGACCACTTTGTTGGCGACACTGGCGAACACTTCATCTTGGGAAGTGAGCCCCTTGATTCTTACCGAGAATACCGACATGGACGATTCCTCTTCACGTGTTTGTAATTGATGGTTGGAAGGCTACTTGCGATGCTGCTACACACGATGCGTGGCAAATCAACGATTCAACAAGAGTTACTTCGACCGTTATTACGGCAAACGCCCGGTTCGCTCACTCCATGAGGTCGCACATCTCGCCACCGCAGTGCACGAATTGGCTACTTGGTGGAACTCCCCGATTCGTTCGGTACTCGAAGTTGGTGCTGGGCCGGGCGACTGGAGCAACTGGTACCGCGCCATGCAGCCGAAGGTTCGCGTGATGTCGGTCGACGTGAGTGAACATGCGTGTGCCACCTACGGCCATCAGCAACGAGACATTGCGACGTGGTCTCCACCAAGGCCTTTTGACCTGGTGATCTGTATGGACGTGTTGCAGTACCTGGATGACAATCAAGCAGCACGTGCGCTGCGCAACCTTACGAAGGCAACACGAACGTTGCTCTATTTTGATGCACTCACCTCATTCGACGCCAAGTACACGGTCGATCGCGCGGCCACCGACCTCAATGCCCATCTACGCACCGGGGACTGGTACCGACGTCGCCTCTCGCGAAGCTTCACTCAGGTAGGCGTCGGGCTCTGGGTACGCAAGAACAGCTCGGTGGTACTGCACGAACTCGAGCGCACTCGATAACCCCCGACTCACTATCGTTGCCTGCAATGAACGACATCGACTGGAACGCCCTTCGCCAAGCGGCACGTGATGCGATGCAGTTTGCATACGTCCCGTATTCCACGTTTCGAGTCGGTGCGGCAGGTCTCACCACCGACGGTCGCATCGTTTCCGGGTGCAATGTTGAAAATGCGTCGTACGGACTCACACTGTGTGCAGAGTGTGGAATGATCAGTGAACTCGTGCGATCGGGCGGTGGTCGCCTTGTTGCCGTATGCACGCTAGGGAACGACGAACCCGTTACACCGTGTGGACGCTGTCGACAACTGTTGTGGGAACACGGTGGACCGGAACTTCTCGTGGAAGTCGATGGTGTGCCGGTTCCAATGACCGAGCTGCTTCCACATGCATTTCCGGAAGCATCCAACTTTGTCAATCCGAATGACTCATCAAAGTAGTTGACGATGGGTCGATATCTCACCGATACGCAGATTCAGGCCTTCCGACGTGATGGCTTTTTGGTGGTTCCCAATTTCGTTTCCGACGAACACTGTCTCCAACTCCGAGAGCGAGCCATGATGCTGGCAGAGAAGTACGTACCGTCGCCGGAGCAGGCGACCGTATTCACCGCTGATGGCAAACCACAGCACACCAGTGACGACTACTTCCTCACCAGCGGCGAACAGATTCGATGCTTCTTCGAAAAAGATGCTTTCGATGAACACGGCAATCTCCGTGCCCAGCCTCATCTGGCATTGAACAAACTTGGTCATGCCATGCACGACTTGGACCCGGTGTTTGATTCCTTCAGTCGCACACCCGACCTTGCCAACGTCGCCGCAGACATCGGAATGCGCGATCCACTGCTCCTCCAATCCATGTACATCTTCAAGCAACCTCATATCGGTGGCGAAGTCACGTGCCACACGGATCACACCTATCTGTGGACCGAACCGCAAAGTGTCGTCGGTTTTTGGTTCGCTATCGATGACGCGACGAACGAGAACGGCTGCATGTGGGCTGTTCCTGGTGGACACAAGCTTCCGGTTCGTTCGCGATCACGACTGAACGAATCGCGCACGGCAACCGTGATGGATGTGCTTGATCCGGAGC
>JBJTGC010000037.1:0-4805 GCA_046093725.1 Actinomycetota bacterium | reverse complement strand
CTCGTCACTTCATCCGTGATGTAGTGACGGGAATTGTTGCGCTGGTTGCGGCCGGTCGATTGATTGTTTCTGCTGCCGAGTCAATTGGCGACACACTCGGGTGGGACAAGTTCATTGTTGGAACGGTGTTTGTTGCTATTGGCACATCAACACCAGAGCTAACTACCGCCATCGTCTCTGCGCGCAGGGGTCATGCTGAAGTGGGTGTCGGTGCAGTGTTGGGATCGAACGTGTTCAACACTCTCTTCATTGTCGGAATCGGCGCCATCATCCAACCCATTGATGTGTCTCAACCATCCACTTATGTGGCCATCGCATGTGGCGCTGTGGCAACAGTGCTTGCGATGCCTCGTCGAAGTGGTGATCTGGTGTTTGCGCGGGGACTGTTGTTGCTTTTTGCTTACGTCGCTTACGTCACGGTCGTCATCACCACACGAGCGTGACCTTGGCTCGTCGGCATCCATTAGGGTCAATGACATGACAAGTCATTTGCAAACCGACACGTACGACATAGCTTCGTCAAGGTTCAAGAACCTGAAAACGTGGAACCTTGCACTGACCGTGTTGCACGCTGCTCAGGCCGTGATGATCTTTCTGATGGCAGGCAGTTTTGCCATCACCGTCACGTCGAATTTTCCGGTGGGCCCTCCAGGAACACGCCTCGAGATGCCGTCCTCTTTCTTCGAGTTGGCTATTGGTCCCGCGGTAGCGGTCTTTCTTTTGATGGCAGCTATCGACCATCTGCTGACGGCGACTGTCATGCGCGATACCTATGAGGGCGACTTGCGTCGTGGAATCAACCGTTTTCGCTGGGTCGAGTACTCGTTCAGCGCGACGTTGATGATGATTCTCATCGGCATGTACTCGGGCATCACCGACATCACGGCCGTCGTCGCCATTATCGGTGCGAATGTCGCCATGATTCTGTTCGGGTGGTTGCAGGAAGTGATGAATCCGCCAGGGCGGACAAACACAACGATGAAACCGTTCTGGTTTGGCACCCTTGCTGGATTAGCACCGTGGGTTGGCATCTGGATCAACGTTGTCGGCGCAGACACTGTTCCGAATTTCGTGTTGGTACTGGTCGTGCTCGAGCAAGTCTTCTTCTTCAGTTTCGGACTGAACCAGTGGCTGCAATACAAGGGTGTCGGTAAGTGGACCGACTACGTATATGGCGAGAAGGTGTACTTGGTGCTCAGCTTGGTCGCGAAGTCGTATCTTGCCTGGCAAATTTACGGTGGTTCACTCGCCAACTAGCCCTAGTGTTGTGCCGTTCATACGGGCGGTGAAGGGAAGCGAATGAATCTGAAGCGGGTTGATCCGCAGCAAGTAGCCGACGAGCGTACAGCCGTGCGTGAATGGCTCGAATATCACCGTGCCACGTTGCTCATGAAAGTAAATGGGCTCAGCGATGCGCAGACGCGTAGGCGGGCAATTCCCAGCAGCAACCTGTCGCTTCTCGGCCTGCTGCGCCACATGGTGGTTGTTGAGTGTTACTGGTTCACGTGGGTCGTCGCAGGTGTTGACAGAGAGCCCCAGTTTGTATCTGACGACGACCGTGACTTTGATTTCAACTTCGATGATGCGGCGACGCTGGAGGAAGCCTTACTCGCTTTCGATGCGGAAGTGAACGAAAGTCGCCGTTTTGAAGCCGCATGTGAATCGCTCAACTCACTCGCAGCGCGGACCGAGGTGCGCGATGGTGCCGACTTTCGACCTGATCTGCGTTGGGTGATGTTGCACATGATTGAGGAATATGCGCGTCACAACGGTCATGCCGACATATTGCGCGAAGCAATCGATGGGGAAGCAGGGGACTGATATGCCAGAGCTGTCGAATCTCTTCGCATTCATCGGCGCCACCATCGTGCTCTTGCTCATTCCGGGGCCAGCCGTCATCTACATCGTCAGTCGTTCCTTAGCCGACGGTCGCACAGTTGGTCTTTCTGCCGTTGCTGGTCTTGAAGTCGGTGACACCATCCAGGCGTTACTGGCAGCCCTGGGGCTCAGCGCTGTCATTGCTACCTCGGTGGAACTGTTCGAAGTCGTCAAGTGGGCTGGTGTCATCTATTTGGTCGTTTCTGGCGTGCGCACTTTGCTCACCCGACCAAGTGATCTGCATACCGATGCCTCTCACGTCACCGGCGGTATGGCATTTCGTCAGGGAATTCTGGTGAATGCCCTCAACCCAAAGCCGGCCCTGTTTTTCTTGTCAATCTTTCCTCAGTTCGTCGACACGTCAGCTGACAACGCCAAGGTACAAGCGTTGGTGCTGGCAGCAGTCTTCGTGGTGTTAGCCACATTGTTCAACGGCTCGTACTCACTTATGGCGAGCGGGCTGCGGTCGGTGTTGCTGCGAGGTAAGTCGTTGTACATCATGCGACGGTATGTCGCTGGCACAGCTTTCGTGCTGCTCGGGTTGCTCTCTGCCACAACGTCGCGACCAATGACTGCAAAGTGACCTAACGCCACATCAACGCAAAGTGGGTACTTTCGTACCTGCTTGTCAATGACATCCTGAATGGCGATGGCGATCAATCGTGAAGGTGCAGGTCTGGCTTCATGGCGTGTCATCTCGAGTGCAGAGGAACCGGTTTCGCGTCGACTACGTCACCGATTGCCTTGGTTAGCAATGGGACTAGCTGGCGCGATGTTGTCGGCGTGGATAGTCGGTTCTGCTGAAGACGAAATCTCACGCAATGTGGCACTTGCATTCTTCATGCCGGCAATCGTGTACATGGCCGATGCAGTCGGCACCCAAACCGAAGTGTTGGTCGTGCGCTCACTTTCAGCAGGAATTCCGCTCAGGGACTTCTTCTTCAAAGAAGCAGCAGCTGGAGTATTGATCGGGGCCCTAATTGCTGTTGCCTTTTTCCCTTTCTGCTTCGTTTTGTATGACCAGGCAAACCTCGCCTTGACTGTGAGCCTCGCCCTCTTTGTGAGTGCGTCGGTGGCAGGGGTCATTGCACTCGTTCTGCCGTGGCTGTTGAGCCGAAGCGGTGCCGACCCTGCTCTTGGGTCGGGTCCACTCGCAACGGTGATACAGGACCTGCTCTCGATCGTCATTTACTTGGCGCTCGCGACCGTCATCATGTGACCAGTTCACACAGAATTAACGGCCTGAACAAGACCATCGGGGCAAGTCATCGTTACCTTCGTTCACGTGGCCGGAGACCTTCCCGACTATCCGCAACGCTTACACGATGCCGTCATGGCCAGTGTGCCGCGATGGATTGAGCGCATCACGTTGCTTGCATGCGAAGGGCAAAGTATCGACAGGCGCGATGCTGTCAAAGCAGTGTTGTCAAACGTAAAGACAGACACGCAGGCATTTGTGCAGGAGCAACTTGGAGTGTTGCTATCCACCGATGTTGATCAACAGCGCACCAATCCACTCGAGGTGTTACGCGCGAGTACACGCTTTGCCACGGCTGCTCTTCGCGATGCCGGAGTACCCGCACCTGCACGTGACGAGTTTCAGCAGCGTCTCGACCCCGACGATGAGTACTTACTTGGTCCCATGTCGTGGATGGATCTTGGCGAAGAAGTGCATGAAGCAGGAATTGAATGGGGCGCTTGGAAGGCTGCAACCGTGCTCACGCGCCGTCGTGCAGAAGGAAAGCTCGACTGATGCGTACTCGAGCAGATGTCATTGCTGATGGGTCAGTAACAGGCGGTGCATTCTGTCGTGCGCTTTCAGACGCGACTGACGACTGGATGCGCCAGCTGTTCACAGAAGCCATCACATTGGTGAAAGAACGCAAGCAATCCAACGTTGCACTTATCGCAGTCGGTGGATACGGACGGCGTGAGCTTGCACCTTTCAGCGACCTTGATTTGTTGCTAGTACACAAAGGTGTACGAAACATTGACGACGTTGCGTCGAAGCTGTGGTACCCAGTGTGGGATGCAGGTTTGAAGCTCGGTCATGCAGTGCGTACTCCGAAAGAGACGCTGTCATTGTGTGCGACAGATCTCGACACTGCGACTTCATTGGTGACTGCGCGTTATGTAGCGGGAGATCAATCACTTGCTGACGAGGTGATTCGTGGTGCTCGTGAGGCGTGGAAGAAACGTGGCCGCCAATGGTTGATTGAACTTCATGATCGCGTGAAGGAGCGCCACGACTCAGCCGGAGAAGTGGCCTTTCGACTTGAGCCTGACCTGAAGGAGGGTTCCGGAGGCTTGCGTGACGTACATGCCTTGTGGTGGGCCTTGTCTGCCGGACTGCAGCTGGCATCTGGCGACGTCACGTCGCTCGTGGAAGCACACGAAGTGCTGCTCGGTGTGCGCGTTGAATTGCATCGACAGGCCGCACGCGCAGGTGATGTGCTTCGCCTCGAAGATCAGGCAACTGTCGCAAGAGCAATTGGATACTCGTCGGATGATTCATTGATGGCAGCAGTATCGGCTGCGGGACGCAAGATTGCGTGGGTCGCTGATGAAGCCTGGGCTCGGCTCGACCCACCAAGTGACGCCACATCTGATCCGCGCATGTTGTCTGCTGGTGTGATGGTGCGTGATGGGGAAGTGCATCTTGCGGACGATGTCGATCCAGCACACGAAGTTTCAGTGGTGTTGCGAGTAGCGACGGCTGCGGCACGTGAAGGACGTCGTATCGCCCGTGAATCGTTGAATCGACTTGGTGAGCGCACGCCACAATTCCCAAACCCGTGGCCCGCGGGTGCAAGTGATGAATTAGTTGCACTCTTGCTTGAAGGGGAACGCGCAATTCCTGTGCTCGAGGCGCTCGACCAACGAAACCTTCGTGCAAAGGTGTTGCCAGAGTGGTCTTCGGTGCGTAG
>JBJTGC010000036.1:0-7769 GCA_046093725.1 Actinomycetota bacterium | reverse complement strand
GTTACGAAGGAGGCCGCGCTGTGCCAAGTCGATGGCTGCGAGCGCAATGAGACGATCGCCATCGACAATGTCACCAGCGGCAGTGACGCCGATGACTCGGTCGCCATCGCCGTCGAAGCTGAGGCCAAGCCCTGCGTGTGCATTCGCCATGTGTGCTGCCAGGGCTTCCGGATGAGTGGCCCCACAACCGTCGTTGATGTTGGTGCCATCAGGCCCAGCGTTGATGACATCGACGGCGGCACCAGTGCGGGAGAAAACCTTTGCTGCTACTTCTGACATTGCACCGTTGGCACAATCAAGCGCGACCGTGACCCCAGACAGGCGACCCTTACCGATAATCGACACGCGATGGTCGATGTACTCATCAAGCAGTTCGGTCGCAGAGTGCACCATCGCCTCGGGAATGCCCTGCTCAGCAGTGCTCACTGCGTGCCACTCACGTTCGATGTCAACTTGTTGTGCATCGGACAACTTGGCTCCACCAGCAGCAAACACTTTGATGCCGTTGTCTTTCCAGGGGTTGTGCGATGCGGTGATGGACACTCCCACCCAGTCATGATTTTCTGCAATGAAAGCAACCGCAGGTGTCGGCGCCACGCCAAGTAGATGAACCTCTACGCCTTCAGCAGTGATTCCTTGCACGAGTGCAGACTGAAGCGACGGACCGCTCTGACGTGTGTCGCGACCAACGACGACCGCAGTAGGTGAAAGCACGCGTGCGATTGCACGACCGAGATCGCGGACCGATTCGACGGACAAATCCTCGAACGCCGTGCCACGAACACCATCTGTTCCGAAGTGAAGCATGACCTTGGGTGTTGAAAGTTGCGCGCACACCGTGCACGCGGCGCGGTTCAGCGCTTGGTGTACTGAGGAGCCTTACGGGCCTTCTTGAGGCCGTACTTCTTGCTCTCTTTGCGACGCGAATCGCGAGTGAGCAGGCCGGCCTTCTTCAGTGCCGGACGAGTTTCAGGATCCATCTCGACGAGCGAACGGGCAATTGCCATGCGCAACGCACCGGCTTGGCCGTTTACTCCGCCGCCGTAGATGTTTGCATCGACATCGAAAGTTGTTTCGTTGTTCGTGACACGCAGTGCCTCAATGGCGACCATGCGTTGCGTTGGCGTGGTGAAGTACGCCTCGATTGCTCGACCGTTGACGGTGACCTTGCCAGTTCCGGTGCGCACGTTTGCGCGTGCGACGGCTTCCTTACGGCGACCTGTTGTCTGTGTGAGCGGTGCAGTTGCCACGAATGACTCCTTGAATTTGTTCAGCGCGCCTTGGCAGCGCTGACGTCGAACGGAACGGGATTTTGTGGTGCGTGCGGATGCGTTGCGCCTGCATACACCTTGAGCTTCTTCACCATCTGACGACCGAGTGGGCCTTTCGGCAACATGCCTGCGATGGAACGACGAATTGCATCGTCAGGCTTGCGTGCCAACAATTCGGCATACGACTCGCTCTTCAAACCACCGGGGTATCCGGAGTAGGTGTAGATCATGCTCTTCTCGGCCTTGTTCGAAGTCATGACGACCTTCGAGGCGTTGATGATGATGACGTGATCACCAGTGTCGATGTGAGGAGCAAAGATCGGCTTGTGCTTGCCGCGGAGCAGACGGGCGGCTTCGGTACAGATGCGACCAAGCACCATGCCCTCGGCGTCGATGACGTGCCAAGTGCGTGTGATGTCGCTCGGAGTGGGTGTGTAAGTGGCCATGGAACTTCCTTGACGACGGCGGACGACCCGCCGGCTGACCGGTTTGCACCGGAACCTCGAAAGGATACGGGCAGGGTTGGCCGGCCTACAACCGCCCCCCGCCTGAAATCGGGCCTAATCCACGAGGTAACGGGCGCCCGGCCTTCCCTCGTCAGTAGCCGACTTCCACGAGGCAGAGCCCGTGTGGCGGAGCCAAGGGGGCATTGAGCGTGCGGTCTTTGGCCAGCATGATGCGGCGCATGTCGCTCGGCATATGCCTGCCCTGACCAATGTCAACCATGAGGCCGACAATCGACCGCACCATCTGATGGCAGAACGCATTTGCCTTTATATGGAAGGTGAGCACATCGTCATGTTGCTCCCACTTCGCCTGCATGACATAGCGACCCATCGAGGCTGGTTGCTGTCCATCTTCGACTGGGGGCCGTTTGCAGAACGAGGTGAAGTCGTGTTCACCAATGATTGCATCGCATGCAAGGCGCATGGCGTGCACACGCAACGGTTCTCGAACATGCCATGCGATGTTCAACAGGAACGGATCGGGCGTGGGCGCATTCAAGACTGTGTATTCGTAGCGCCGCCATTTGGCACTGAAGCGAGCATGAAAATCAGCGTTGGCCCACGCGATGTTGCGCACCACGATGTGCGGTGCGCAGAGTGCGTTCACACTTCGTTGCACTTGCGTGAGATCAGCGTCCGCGGGCACATCGGCGCTCACCACTTGCGCACGAGCATGCACTCCGGCATCAGTCCGCCCTGCTCCGACGATTGCGACAGGTGTGCGCACCACCGTTGACAACGCTTCGTTCAGTCGCCCCGCGACTGTGTCGACTCCGTCGTTGGCAGCAAAACCTCGAAACGGAGTGCCGTCGTAGGCCACATGCAAACGGACCCGCGCAAGCGCGGGTCCGTCAGTAGATGTCGTCATCTCTCGACCGGTTCACTCACCGGCGACAGTGGTCAGACCAGTTCGATGCGCGCCATCGGCGCAGCGTCACCCTGGCGAGTTCCGAGCTTCAAGATGCGTGTGTATCCACCATTGCGTTGGAGGTAACGAGGTGCAACCTCGTTCACCAATTTGGTGGTCATCTCCTTGTCGCCCAAGTAACCCTGGATCTGACGAATGCGATGGATGCGCATTGGCGAATCACTCTGAGCCTTCTTGGCTTTCGTGATGAGCTTTTCTGCGACGGGGCGCAAAGCTTTGGCCTTGGCCTCAGTGGTGACGATTCCTTCAGCGGCAAAAAGTGATGCTGCGAGGTTCGCCATGAGAAGGCGCTGGTGTGCGGCGCTTCCGCCGAACCTTGGCGCGCGACGTGGTGTTGCGGGCATGTGACTACTCCTTAGACGTTTTTCAGAGGCGCAGCGACAGGCCGCGCTCGTCGAGCTTCTGAATGATTTCGTCGAGGCTCTTCTGACCAAAGTTGGTGATGTTCAGAAGGTCTTCCTCACTGCGCTGCAAGAGCTCACCGATGGTGTTGACCTGTGCACGCTTGAGACAGTTGCGGGGACGCTCGGAAAGGTCGAGGTCTTCGATTGGGTGATCAAGATCGGGCATGCCGACATTCGCCCCGAGCACTTCGGACAACTCGAGACCTTGTGGCTCGTCGGACAACGTGGCGACGATGTCGACGAGTGAACGCAAGGTGGCGCCAGCAGAAGCGAGTGACTCACGTGGGGTCATCGAACCGTCGGTCTCGATGTCGAGAACGAGACGGTCGTAGTTGGTGCTCTGACCAACGCGAGTCGGCTCGATTTCGAACATGACGCGACGCACTGGCGAGAAAATCGCGTCGATCGGCACAACGCCGATGATGCGGTTCTCAAGGTCGCGCTCGCTGGACACGTAGCCACGACCGCGCTCGATGGTGAGGTCGACAGCGAGGTGTGCACCCGAGTTCAACGTTGCGATGTGCAAGTCCTTGTTCAGGATTTCAATTTCAGCGGGGCACGGAATGTCGCCGGCCTTCAACTCGGTCGCACCCTTGACATCAAGACGCAACACCACGGGCTCATCGCTCGTGCTGGTAATGACGATGTCTTTGAGGTTGAGGATGATCTCGGTGATGTCCTCGGTGACTCCGTTGACGGTGGTGAACTCGTGTTGTGCGTTGTCGAACTTCACGGTGGTGATTGCCGCACCGGGAATAGACGACAGAAGCACGCGACGCAGCGAGTTTCCGATGGTGTGTCCGAAGCCGGGCTCGAGCGGTCCGACAGCGAAACGCTGACGGTTGTTCTGCTCTTCGCCGATTGCTTCGACTGTGGGGCGCTGAATGACAAGCATGGTGATCTCCTGGGCCTGGAGGGAAGGGTTACTTGGAGTAGAGCTCGACGATGAGCTGTTCGCGGACGGGGACGTCAATGTGTTCGCGCTGTGGAAGTTCACGCACGGTCACGTTCTTGTCTCCGGCCTCGAGCCAGCCGACGAGCGGACGGTCGAGAGTGTCGATGTTGTGCTGAATTTGGATCATGTTGACGGCCTTGGGTGACAAGGACACCACCTGTCCACGCTTCGCGCGATACGACGGGATATTGACTCGCTTGCCATCGACCTGAATGAGGCCGTGGCTGACGAACTGGCGCGCTTGCGGACGGGTGCTGGCCCATCCGGCGCGGAAGACGATGTTGTCGAGGCGCTGCTCGAGCAGACGAAGCAAGTTCTCACCGGTCGGACCCTGGAGGCGGTTGGCCTCTTCATAGGTGCGACGGAAC
This sequence comes from Actinomycetota bacterium, assembly GCA_046093725.1. Lineage (GTDB taxonomy): Bacteria > Actinomycetota > Acidimicrobiia > Acidimicrobiales > Ilumatobacteraceae > UBA2093. The sequence goes on along the minus strand of JBJTGC010000036.1, from coordinate 3,337 downwards.
TGACGCTCAAGAACGCCATAGATGTACTTGGCCTTCTGCTTCTCTTGCAGCTGAGCAAGGTACTCGCTGCCAGCGTTGCGACGACGAGTACGACCGTGCGCACCCGGAGGGAACGGACGACGATCGAGAGCCTTGCTTCCCTTCGCGTTCTCGAACAGGTTGGTGTTGAGACGACGGGAAAGGCGGACTTTGGGGCCTGTGTAACGCGCCATGATCAGCTCCTACGACGCTTCGCTTGACGACAGCCGTTGTGTGGCACTGGGGTGACGTCTTTGATTCCGGATACTTCAATGCCAACGTTCTGAATGGAACGCAACGCAGTGTCACGACCAGAACCTGGGCCCTTCACGTACACCTCGGCGCGGCGGAGGCCATGCTCCATCGCTGCACGCGCTGCTTTTTCGGCTGCCATTTGAGCGGCGAACGGAGTGGACTTACGTGAGCCCTTGAAACCGACGCCACCAGATGACGCCCATGAAATGACGTTTCCTTCGGTGTCGGTGATGGACACGATGGTGTTGTTGAACGAACTCTTGATGTGAACGACACCGTTGGTGACGTTCTTGCGCTCGCGCTTACGCGGACGACGACCGCCTGCTGCTGGCTTTGCCATGACTGGATTACCTCACTGCCTTCTTCTTGTTGGCAACCGTCTTCTTCGGACCCTTGCGCGTACGAGCATTTGTGTGGGTGCGCTGACCGCGCACTGGAAGTCCCTTGCGATGGCGCACACCCTGCAGACAACCAATTTCGATCTTGCGCTTGATGTCTTGCTGCACGTCGCGACGCAGGTCACCTTCGACGGTGACGTTTGCATCGACCCATGCGCGGATGCGGTTCACCTCTTCTTCGGTGAGATCACGAACACGGGTGTTCTTGTCGAGACCTGTGTCGTTGCAGATGCGATTAGCGGTCGTGCGACCGATACCGAAGATGTAGGTGAGCGAAACTTCCAAGCGCTTTTCGCGCGGGATGTCGACGCCAGCAATACGTGCCATTGAACTGTTAATCCTTCGTGTGTCTCTCAGCCCTGGCGCTGCTTGTGCCGGGGGTTCTCGCAAATCACCATCACACGCCCATGGCGACGGATGACTTTGCACTTCTCACAGATTTTTTTGACGCTTGGGCGTACCTTCATTGCGATCTCACTTGAAGCGGTATGTGATACGACCCCGGGTGAGGTCGTATGGGGTGAGCTCAACTTGAACCTTGTCACCAGGAAGAATTCGGATGTAGTGCATGCGCATCTTTCCGGAGATGTGCGCCAACACTTTGTGTCCGTTCTCGAGTTCAACCTTGAACATGGCGTTCGGTAGCGACTCGAGGATCGTGCCTTCCAACACAATCGCGTCTTCCTTGGGCTTGGCCAGATGAGTCTCCTTATTAGTGACTTTGGGTTGTCCCGCTGGCGAACCCGCCATAGGGACAAGTGGCAATGCTATCGGCGGGGTTCCGCTGTCCCACGAGGCGCTTCCGACCGATGTGGCCGAAAAAGGGGCTTACCTATGGCGTTCGATGGCTGAGGTCAGCCGGCCAAAGACCACGTCGGGGTCACCCACGCCGTCGACGGACTCGAGTCGCCCACTACCCCCGTAGTAGTCGATGAGCGGTTGGGTCTGGGTCTCGTACAAGTCGAGTCGACGGTTGATGGCATCGGGAGTGTCGTCGGCGCGCTGCACCACATCTCCACCGCACATGTCGCACACCCACGGGCTGCGATCAATACCGGTGCTCGTGTAGTTGGCACCGCAGTCACGACACACACGACGTGATGTCAATCGCTCGAGCACCAATTCGCGCGGAACCACGAGGTCGATAACCACATCAAGGGGTCGTGCTTTCGCCAACTTGTCGAGTGCCTGGGCCTGCGCCACTGTGCGTGGAAAGCCATCGAGGATGTAACCGCGAGTGCGGGCATCATCCATACGAAGGCGTTCGTCGACGAGAGCAACCATGATGTCGTCGCCCACCAGACTTCCTGCCTCAATGACAGTCTTTGCTGACTTGCCGAGTTCTGTTCCCTCACGAACAGCTGCACGCAACATGTCACCTGTCGAGATATGCGGCACCACAAAGTGGCGCGACATGCGCACGCACTGTGTGCCCTTGCCCGCACCTTGGCGGCCCAACATCACCAAGCGAACTCCGGGAATCATGTCGCTACCTGATCAGCGCCTCGACGGCACACCGATCACTTGAGGAATCCCTCGTAGTTGCGCAACATGAGTTGGCTGTCGATTTGACGCATCAGTTCGAGTGCAACACCCACAGCAATAAGAACTGTTGTTCCAGCGAATGGGACTGACTGAACATCGCCTACCCACAAGATGATGTACGGCGTGATGGCAATGAACGCGATGAACATGGCACCAGGCAAGGTGATGCGATTGACCGTCTTGCCCAGGAACTTCTCGGTTTGCGGGCCAGGGCGAATGCCAGGGATGAATCCACCTTGTTTGCGCAACTGATCAGCCTGACGCACGGGATCAAACGCAATGGAGTTGTAGAAGTAGGCAAACGCGACGATGAGACCGAAGAACAACACGATGTACACGAGGTTCTGGCTATTGATGAGATATTGATCGACGAATCGAGCAATAGATCCGCGCCAGCCCTCACCACTACCAAGAATGTTTGAGCCCAAGACGGGCAATAACAACACGGACGACGCGAAGATGATCGGCACCACGCCGGACTGATTCACCTTGAGCGGAATGTAGGTGTTCTGACCACCGTACATACGACGTCCGACGACGCGCTTGGCGAACTGCACCGGGATACGACGCTGACCCAGCTCAACGCGCACGACTGCAAAAAGAATGGCGATCGACACGATGATGAGCAGTGCGAATACCACGAACTTCTTGCTCTGCAAGATCGAGAAATAGCCATACGGAAGACCAGATACCACCGAGGCGAAAATCAGCACGGACATGCCGTTGCTGATGCCGCGCTGGCTGATGAGTTCTCCGAGCCACATCAGAAATGCTGTTCCGGCAACAAGTGATGGAATGACCAGCAAGGCCTTGGGCATGAACGGATCGAGAAGCACCACATCGGGTGCCTGTGCCGCAGCACCAAAGAACGCAGAACCATTGCCCTGACCGAAGATGAAGGTGAGGCCGGCACCTTGCAAAGTGGCAATCGCGATGGCCACATAACGAGTCCACTGAGTGATCTTGCGCTGACCAACTGCGCCCATTTCCTGCCACTCTTGCAACTTCGGAATGACCACATTCAAGACCTGCATGATGATGCTTGCCGTGATGTACGGCATGATGCCCATCGCGAAGATGGAGAACGAGCTGAACGCACCACCCGAGAACAAGTTCAAGAA
>JBJTGC010000035.1:0-4641 GCA_046093725.1 Actinomycetota bacterium | reverse complement strand
GCCAAGCGTGGCAAGGCTCACGGCGTTCAACCACACCGAGGATCGTCGGCGCATGATTACTGGCGAGAAGTTGTGGTGCACACGTCAGACCTCGGATATGAGTACGCATGGAAAGACTGGCCAAAGGACTACGTGCGCTTCGAGCTTGACCGGCAACTCATGGCGTGGCGTGCATCGCAACCAATGGGCGTCAAGGATTTTCCTGACCAGGTGAGAAAGCTTCCAGATGCCGAACGACTCGCATGGTTGTTGCAGCGCACGAGCATCGATGGTCTTGGGCAAGGTCCGGGAATCTGACATGACGTCAAAATCATTTTTTACTTTTCGTCGTAGCAGTGCTGTCATCGTCGGACTCGTAGCGGCCTTGTCTCTGCCGGGTGCGGCCTCAGCGCATGCAACGCTCGATGGAAGTACCCCAGCAGCGTCGTCGGTGGTGTCGCAGTCACCCGATGAAATCGTGCTTGATTTCGATGAGACGGTCGAACCACGGCTCGGGTCGTTGAAGGTGTTTGATGACGCTGGTCGTGAGATGGAAGTCGGCGACCTCGTACGAGATGTTGTTGATCAATCTGTTGTGAGGGCGAGTGTCACGCCTTTGGCAGACGGACCATATGTGGTGGTGTGGCGCGTCACCAGCGCTGATGGTCATCCGGTGACAGGTGCATTCCCCTTTGAGGTGGGCAAAGTGTCAAGCGGGTCAACGTCTGATCTGCTCCAGAACATCGTGGCCTCGCAATCGCGTGATGAGTCTCTCGGTGTGGCAATCGGTGTTTTCCGGTTCTTCTCTCTTCTTGCGATCACTTTGCTCATCGGAGTGATGATCGTGTCTGCTGGTGGTGATGTCCTGTTGAACCACAGATCACGTCTCATGTCGGCCGTTTGTCTTGCAGGCTTGGCTGCCTCATCAGTAGGCATCTTGTTGTTGCAGGGTCCTTACACGACAAACGGTCGCTGGAGTGATGTATTCGACACGGGGCTCATCAGTGACGTCATGTCAACTCACCTCGGTGCGGCCCTCGTTGCCAGGGTGAGTTTGGTGCTTGTGCTCCTCATCTCGTTCTCGCCAGTAATCATGCGCCGACGATCCTCGTTGTGGTTGAACGCCGTGAGCCTTGCCACGCTTGGCATCGTGCTCACTTTCAGCGCGAGCGGACATGCGAGTGCACGTCCGTGGGCGGCGTTGCTCGTCGCTCTCGACGCGGTTCATCTTTCGGCTATCGGTGTTTGGATTGGCGCACTCCTCGCAGCGGTGGTCCTGGGTCATGAGCTAGTGGGTACCGGCGAAGATGACGATGCAGGACAACACCTGTCGCGCCTCTCTCGCATCTTCACGTGGGCTATGCCAGTTGTCGTTGTGACCGGAAGTGTGCAGGCCTGGATGCTGATTGAAGACCGAAGCGGTGTTCTCGACACGACATACGGCCGAGCTCTTCTCGCCAAGGTTGGGTTGGTAGTTCTCGCGGTCGCAATCGGAACAGGAATTCGCCGGCGACTTACACAGGGCAACTCTGGTGCTTTGAAACGCTCGCTGCTCTTTGAGGGGCTCGTAGCGATTGTAGTTCTCGGTCTTGCAGCGGTCATGGTGTCGACGTCTCCCACATCAGGTGATGCGGGAAGTGCCTCTTCATCTGTGACGTTGGTACAAGGTGGTGTGCTGGCAGACATCACAGTCAGTCCTGCTCGCGTCGGCACCGTCGAGATACACACACTCTTCAGCCCACCAGGTGGTTCGCTATCGCCTGTCGAGGATGTGGAAGTTCGTCTACAACTTCCTTCACGCGACATTCCATCAATCCCTGTCGACATGATCGAGCTTGGTCCAAACCACTGGAGTGGAGTTGCCCAGATCCCTTATCCAGGAGAATGGTCTCTCGATGTTGTGGTGACACCAACAAAGAATGCGACCTTGTCGTATTCCACCTCCGTCAAGGTCGTCGACTAATGAAATTGTTAACTACCGCTCTGGCGTGAGCTGTTTCACCACGATGTGATGAGGCATTCCAGTTGCCTCATCCATGAACATTTCTCCCACAACGGAGTAACCACACTTGATATAGAAATCCAATGCAGCATCGCGTGCGCGTGCCCACACAATTGATGCACCACATTGCTGCGCACGTACTTCACCTGCATCGATGATGAGGCGACCGATGCCACTTCCTTGAAGGGTCTCATCAACCGCCATACCCTTCAGCTGAATCGCAACGGATGTCGCATCGTGTGGATACGGCCGATTGATCCATGATGACACCGCAATCACTCGGCCCGAGTCGCGCACTCCAAGATGAACCGTCGACGAGTCGCTGTCTTCGGAATATGACGGGTTCGACGACGGCGTTCCCTTTCGCAGCACACTTGTGCGCAACTCGAGGATGTCAGCGAGTGGTAGTTCCTCGACTGTGTGAGTCGCCATGAGACAACGATAGCGACACGGTTCGGTGTGCGATGGTCGATGCCTCACGTGGGTCATGAGTGACGAGCAGCGTCGGGATGTTCATGTCGGTGAGCATGATCACAAGGTCACGCTGCAGTTGGTCGTGAAGGTCTGCATCGAGCCCAGTCAATGGTTCGTCAAGTAGCAGCAGTCGTGGTTGAACAATCAACGTTCGTGCGAGAGCAACGCGTCGTGATTCGCCACCAGACAGTGTTGTGACATCACGATCTTCATAACCGCTCAAGTTGACGAAGGAGAGCATCTGCTCGACCTGCTCTTGAACCTTTCTTTTGTCGACACCCGTTGCATGTAATCCGTATGCAACATTGGTCCCGACATTCATGTGCGAGAACAATTGACTGTCTTGAAACACCATCCCGAATCGACGTCGATGTGGTGGTATGAAGCTGAGGTCTTGGCCGTCGAACCACACCGATCCCATCTCCGGTCGTTGGAATCCGGCGATGACGCGCAGGAGAGTGGACTTTCCACAGCCACTTGGTCCGGTGACAGCCACCACTTCACCGTTAGTCACGGTGAGAGAGAAGTCGTTGATCACTCGCCTTCCAGCGAAGTCAACAGAGACATTGCGAATGTCAAGCACGGGCAACCACCACAGCCACAAAGGTTGCCATGAGTAGAGAGACGGCGAAGCCAGCGGCCTGCACGATCTCGCCAGGCCCGTCCGAGCAATTGAGCGAGAACCACGGGCAAGGTTTGGCTTTCTTGTCGACTGAGAAACGATGTGGCGCCGAACTCACCAATCGAAAGGGCCGCAGAGACCCCCGCGGCAGATTGAAGTGCGCGACGCGATGCGCTGATGTCAATTGTCCACCAGGTACTGAAGGGACCAGCCCCGAGAGTTGCTGCTGCTTCACGTTGTCCTTGCGGAATTTCCAAGAGTGATTGAACGATGATGCGAGTGGCGAGCGGAAGTGCCACGACACTGTGCATCACCGGAATGAGCCATGTCGAAGAGCGCCACTCCATCGGCGAGGTGTCAAAGGTGATGAGGGCACCGAATCCGAGAATGACGCCAGAAGTGATTACCGGACCTACGGTGAGCAGTTCCACTTGTCGAGCTCGTATCACCATGCGCTGACGTGCTGTGGCGATGATGACGGCACAGGGAAGTGCGATGACGACACACTCGACTGCAAACACAATTGTGTTGAGGGCGGCACGGGGAACATCGACACCAACAGTCGAGAGTGAGTTGTCCCATAGTGCCCGCCATCCGACAGTGGTGAAAGTTCCTTCGCTGCCGAACGACCTACGAATGAGCAAGACAAAAGGGGCGCACATGAGCGCACACGAGATTGCGAGGAAAATTCTGATAGTTCGACTGCGAGGATGAAGCGTGAGCGGTACGCCGTGTGAAGATGCCATGCGCTGTGCGATCGGTGATTCCCCAGAGGTGAGAGTGAACAACAATCCGACAGCAACAACCTGCAGGACTGAGAGAACCACAGCTTCGTCGACGTCTCCGAAGGCGACAGCCTGGGTGAAAATCTCCACTTCGATGGTTCGGTATGTCGGGCCGCCGAGAATCGCGACCACGCCATAGGACATGAACGTGAAGGCGAACACCAGCGCACTTGCAGCTGCAAGCGAACGGCGAAGGAGGGGAAGCGTCACTGTTGTGAAAACTTTGTATGGACTGGCACCCAACGACGTGGCGGCGTGGATGACATCGCGTGGAATCAGACTCCACCGACTGCCGACGACGCGAACGACAACAGCCACATTGAAAATACAGTGCGCAATCAAGATGGGAATCAATCCGGTGTCGTCGTTGCCGGGGATGATCGAGCGCACCGCAGCAGCTACCACCACTGATGGCATGACAAATGGAGTGACCATGACTGCCTGTGCGATGGAGCGACCACGAAATCGGAAGACTGACACTGCCCACGTGACTGGCAGAGCAACGACGAGCGTGAGCAGTGTGCTGAGCGCTGCTTGCCACGTGGTGAACCACAGAACATTCCAGGTGGACCTTGAGGTGAGATGATCGACCGCCGACGAAGCCGATGTGGCTGATGTGATGAGGTTCAGTGTCGGCAGTACGTAGAAGACAGTCAATAGACCGACAGGAAGCAGCAGCAGAAACGTGACAATCCTGTTGAAGACGACTGGCTTGTCATCGAAACGGGTCACGGAGACGCCAGGTGTCAGAGCGCTGTGTCGGCCCATTGCTCGATCCA
>JBJTGC010000034.1:0-6319 GCA_046093725.1 Actinomycetota bacterium | reverse complement strand
TTTGAAAGGTCTGCAATGCAACTGCTGTTCCTCCACCGAAGACGCCATCCGCTCCGCCCTTTACTGTGATGCCGCGAGAAATCAGCGAATTTTGAAGCGTCTTCACAGCGTCTGAGCGATCACCGCGGCGAGGAAGAGTTGCAGCATCGAGTTTCGCAATCGACGGAGTTGCAGCTGGGGACGCGGCTGGCTGGGCTACTGGCACTGCAGAGACAGCAGAGGCAGTTGCTTGAGTTGATGATGCTGGAACGGCAAGGCCAAGAGCATTTGCAGTTGCTGTGTCAATGGTTCCGGTCACGGCGAGACCCTTAGAGGATTGAAAGGCGCTGAGAGCAGCGGTTGTTCCCCGTCCGAAGAAACCATCGACGCCACCTGGCAGTGTCACTCCTGCAGTAACAAGGGCTTTCTGAAAATCGAGAACGGACTTGTTGCGCATGCCACGCACGGGCAACACGGCAAGAGTCTGAAGTTGTGCGACTTCGGTTTGCGAAAGCTTCAATACCTTGGCTGTGTTCAGATCGACTGTGCCAGTGGTCTTTAGGCCAACGACGCGCTGGAAGTTGACCAAAGTGCGAACCGTGTTCTGGTCGAACGTTCCGGTGACGCCACCGCGCAAAGTGAAGCCATTGCGCACGAGGGCTTGCTGAAGGGCAGTGACATGGGGGCCGCTTTCGCCAAGACGGGGCATCGAGCGGGATGGTGTACTCGAGCCACTCGGAGCGGGGGCAGCCTGGGCCTGGCTTGACAATCCGACAACCACGGTGGCGAGGGTTGCCGCTGCGATGGCGATGCGACCTGTGAATGTGTGTTGCTGGCGAACCATGACGTCTCCTGTCGTTGTGCAGGAGAGATCGGCCTGGTCTGGGAGAACTTGAGAGATTTCTCACGGAAAATGTCGGACTGACCACGCAGAGTGGGGACAGTGGCGAACTAACCACAGAATGTGATCTGAGGCCTTGGTCGGTGGTCCCAGATGGGGCGGGGAATACTCTGACGGTGTGGCGTTTCCCGCGGTTTCCAGGTCGGGGAGAGCGTTTCGAATTGTGACCCAGGTGGCCCTGGGGTCACTGTGCGTCATCATCGTGACCGGAGCGCTTGTGCGTCTCACTGGCTCTGGGCTTGGGTGCGAGGACTGGCCCCGCTGCAATGAGCAGAAGTTGATCGATGTCTCGACCCATCACACCCGAATTGAGCAATTGAATCGCCTCTTCACAGGAGTGGTCTCGGTGAGTGTCATCGTTGCCGTGTTGGGGGCGTATCGACGCAAGTTGGTCGAGCCGCGTTTGGTGCGATGGGCGTGGTCTCTCGTGATTGGAGTGCTCGCTCAAGTCGTATTGGGAGGAGTGGTGGTTCTGACCGGCCTTCACCCTCTGGCAAACATGGGGCACTTTCTCCTGTCGATGGTCCTCGTCACATGCGGGTGGGTCTTGGTGCAACTTGCTCGCAGCAGCGAGGGAAACGAGTACGTGCCCTCAACTGTGGTGCGATCCATACATGATGTTCGCCTATCCCGAATGCGTTGGGCTTTAGCACTGAGTGCGCTCGCTGCGATTGTTAGCGGGACAGTGGTGACAGCGAGTGGTCCACACGCGGGAGATGAGGATGCACCGCGATTCGATTTCGCGCTGAGTTCAGTTGCGCGCATTCACGGCCTGGCTGTCATTGTCACAATTGCGCTCATCGTGGCACTACTCGTTTACACGTCACGTCGTTCTTCAGATGACGACGTACGTCAACTTCGTGACTCGGTGACAACTGTTGGTTGGTTTGCAGTTGCGCAGGCAGGCGTGGGGTATTGGCAATATTTCACCGGTGTTCCTGCTGGCCTCGTGCTGATTCATATCGCCGGAGCGACTGCTCTGTGGCTGTCCGTCTGCAATGTGGTCGTTCGGTCAGTGGGCACCTCGTCCAACAAGAACTGAGAGATAGGTTTCCTGCATGTCGAACGACAAGACGACCTCAAACACATCGGAGGTGATGACGACCCGTGATGGCCACGTAGCAATCATCAGTCTCAATGCACCACAGCGATTGAACACCATTTCCGGTTCAATGCTTATTGAACTGTCGCAACAGTTGTTGGCTGCAGAAGAGGACACCGATGTTCGCTGTGTCGTTCTTACAGGCGCTGGTCGCATCTTTTGCGCGGGGCTGGACATGACAGACCAGATGGCTGGTGGGCAGGGCCTTGGTGTTCTGGGGGACGTTGGTTCCGGTGCAGAGTTCGATCTGAAGTCGGCGCCACCAGTGGTCATGTACAACATGGACACACCGATTGTTTGCGCACTGAACGGCGGAGCGGCCGGTTATGGCCTTGACATCACGTTGGGCGCCGACATTCGCGTTGCATCGTCCGGCTCGAAACTGAACCCGGGCTTTGCGAAGCGCGGAATCGTGCCTGAAAGTGGTGGAACATGGCTGCTGCCACGAATCGTTGGCCTTGCGAAAGCGGCTGAGATTGCTCTTGTGGGCAAGACGCTCACTGCCGAAGAAGCGCTTCATCTCGGGATGGTCAACCATGTGGTGCCTATCGAAGATCTGATGAAGTTTTCACTTGTAATGGCGCATGACATTGCTGCCAACGCGCCACTTGCAACCCGTGCCATTAAGCGCATGGTTCGTGCCGGACACACTGAGTCGTTCGAGCAAAACGTGCATCACGTGTATCTGCAACTGCTCACCTTGTTTCGTACCCAGGACTTTCGCGAAGGCATTGCATCGTTCCTTGAGAAGCGCGCTCCACAATTCCAAGGACGTTGATGTCGAGGTCAAGAAACGAAGCGAAGGTCAAGCTGCTGCGCGGGACAACCGATCTCGAATTGCCTCTGCCAGGCCTTCACCGGTCGGCACGACTGCAATGATGTCATCGGCACCGGCAGCTTCGGCAGATCTCATGTCGCTGTAGAGGCAACGTGCATATTCAGTGATGTCGTAAACGTGGTCGATGATCACGACGTTGCGATGTTCACTTTGAAGCGACATCGCAAGCGTCTCGGCTTCGACCCTCGAAGTTGCGAGGTGCATGGAACAATTCGGTGTGTAGTGACTGGCGAGCATTCCTGGCGCACGTACCTTGCCGTCAACATCGGCCATTGGTGTATTCAGTACTCGTTCAATGTCGGCTCGACTTACGGCCCCGACACGAAGCACTTGAGGCGGTGAGGTGGTGCAGTCAACGATGGTGGACTCGACTCCGATGTCACAAGGTCCACCATCCAATACTCCGTCAATCACGTCTCCGAGATCGTCAATGACATGTTGCGCGCATGTTGGTGACACATGACCGAAACTGTTCGCAGACGGTGCCACGACTGGAACGCCGAGGGTTCTGATGACTTCCTGTGCCAACACGTGTGAGGGCATGCGAACCGCAACCGTGTCGCGACCACCGGTAACCACATCGCTAGTGAGGGCCCCACGTGCGACCAAGATGGTCAAAGGTCCTGGCCAGAACGCATTGGCAAGGGTTAGGGCACTGTTGCTGAATGACGCCCAGCCTTCGATGTTCATCTCAGGTGCAATATGCAGAATAAGAGGGTGGTCCGACGGCCTGCCCTTCGCTGCGAACACCTTTTTCATCGCATCGTCATCATCGGCACGACCCGCCAACCCGTACACGGTCTCAGTGGGAATGGCGACGATTTTCCCGTCAGCCAGACTTTGCGCGGCTTCAGTTGCATCATGAAGTAGGCGACAGGTCGACATAGATGGCAAGTCAGTTGCTCAAAAAGTCGAGCATTGCATCTATGAAGGCAAATGCATTCGGGGTCGCGAAGTGGTCCGTGTTTTTGAGAACAACGAGCTGTCCGTTTGGGAATGCGTTAGCTAGTCGTTCGGCTGGAGCAGCAAAGTCCTTGTCACCGATGCAGACCACAACCTCATTCTCAATGATGCCGAGTCGTTCGGCGGTCAACGGCTCACTCTGAGGTCGTTTCATGACGGCGGCCAGCGCGACCGGATCGTTGCCTGGTTGATGGGCGTACTGTCGAAAGAGAAGTGCTGTTGCATCATCGGTGACCTCTCCCTCGATGGCTTGAACGATGCGTCGAGCCATGTCGTGGGTTGTGGTCTCAAACACTCCGTCTCCGATTCCGGCTAGCACGACTTTGCGAAATCGTGACGGGGCCGCCACGAGAGCACGAAGTGTGGTGAGTGCACCGAGAGAAAAGCCGACGATGTCTACTGAGTCTTTCGGCAACTGAGTAAGCAGCCATTCGTGAAGATTTCCGTATGCCTCGGGGTCATGGGGTTTGTCGGCTGTGCCATGGCCCAAGAGGTCAATACCAAGTGGGCTTCGTCCTATGTCTTTCAACAATGCAGCGACGCCCGGGGCCTCCCATGTGGTGGCAAATGATCCAGCCCAGCCATGGATAAGAGCAACGGGCAATGTCGCATGAGTGGACATACACACACGGTAGCCTCGTGTTGCCCTATGCGGTTCCTCCACACTGCTCCGCAACATGACCTCACGTACAACGACGTGTTCATGGTTCCTAGTCGGAACACCATCAATTCTCGTTTCGACGTAGATCTCTCGACCCCAGATGAAGTCGGCACGAGAGTGCCAGTAGTGGTGTCGAACATGACTGCAGTTGCAGGGCGTCGCATGGCCGAAACAGTTGCTCGTCGAGGCGGAGTTGCGGTTCTCCCGCAAGACATACCGCTCGACATCGTTGAGAGTGTCGTGAACCATGTGAAGTCGAGGCACCTCGTCTATGAGACCCCCATCACATTGGGTCCCACAGACACGGTGGGAGAGGCCCTCAGTTTGGTCCATAAGCGATCACATGGTGCTGTCATCGTGTTGGATGACGACGGGAGACCTGTCGGAATTTTCACTGAACATGACGCCGTTGGTTTCGATCGATTCGCTCAGATGCGAAACGTAATGAACCGAGACCTCATCGTCATTGAAGACGGAAAGTCTCCGGAACAAATTCACGAATTTCTTGCAGATAAGCGACTGACTTTTGCACCCGTCGTTGACAAGAACGGTGCACTTCTCGGATGTGTGACTCGAAAAGGAGCTCTTCGTAGCACCATCTATCAGCCTGCTGTGGACTCAATGAATCGACTGCTGGTGTCTGTTGCAGTGGGTATCAATGGCGACCCGGCGACCAGAGCAAAATCACTCGTAGCTATGGGTGTTGACATGCTTGTCATCGACACGGCTCACGGACATCAGGACCGAACTCTTCATGCGATCGAAGAAGTGCGTCGAGTTGTTCCCGATTTGGCGATCGTGGCAGGAAACGTGGTAACCGCAGAAGGAACTCGTGACCTCATCAACGCCGGAGCGGACATTGTGAAAGTTGGTGTCGGACCAGGCGCTATGTGCACGACTCGCATGATGACCGGTGTCGGGAGGCCGCAGTTCAGCGCGGTACACGAATGCTCCGATGCGGCTCGCGCGATGGGGAAGCATGTGTGGGCCGACGGCGGAGTTCGTTATCCGCGTGATGTGGCCCTTGCTCTCGCGGCAGGTGCGTCGAACGTCATGTTCGGCTCCTGGCTTGCCGGAACGTATGAGTCTGCCGCTGACACACTTCGCGACACCGAAGGTCGTCTATATAAGGAGAGCTTCGGAATGGCATCCAATCGCGCCGTCAAGAATCGAACTCGTTCAGAGACCGCTCTAGAGCGCGCGAAGAAGGAGCTCTTCGAAGAGGGCATCAGCACTTCTCGCATGTACCTCGACCCCGTTCGCCCCGGCGTCGAGGACATCATCGACCAGATCGTCGCAGGTGTGCGTTCGGCTTGCACATATGCGGGCGCTCGCACGATTGCTGAGTTCTACGACCGTGCGGTGGTCGGTATTCAAAGTGCGGCCGGTTATGACGAAGGTCGACCCCAAGGCACCAGCTGGTGACATTGCGAGTCATCGCAATTGACGGACCTGCAGGAGCCGGGAAGTCAACTGTTGCGCGCGCTGTTGCGCAGGCAGTGTCCCTCCCGTATCTGGACACTGGCGCCATGTATCGAGGTGTTGCCTTCGCCGTCCTACGTGACGGAGTGGACCCGGCCGATGAAGATCGCGTCTCAGGAATCGCTGAAACCGTTGAAGTTGTTGTTGAGCCAGACGGTGTGACGGTCGATGGTCGTATTGTGACCACAGATATCAGAGGACCTGAAGTCACGTCTGTGGTCAGCGTGATAGCGACGTATTCACGTGTGCGCACGAAGATGCGCGCTGCACAACGTTCGTGGATTATTGCCCATGGTGGGGGTGTAGTCGAAGGCCGTGACATCGGAACCGTTGTGTTTCCCGACGCGTTACTCAAGGTGTTTCTTACTGCTTCACCTTTAGTTCGTGCTACTC
>JBJTGC010000033.1:0-2240 GCA_046093725.1 Actinomycetota bacterium | reverse complement strand
AAGCGACGAAGTTCAGACTGGCCAAGTCATTCGCACCGATCCTGTGCTTGGAAGTGCACTGCGAAAGCGTGATTCCATCATCATGTACGTGTCTGAAGGTCCGACACTGTCGGTGCTTGAAGACGTCACTGGCCTCACCGCTGACGCCGCCAAGCAAAAACTCACCGATATCGGGCTGGTTCCTGAAGTCGCTGAAGCAGCAGACGAAACGGTGGCAGCGGGGACCGTCATCTCGTGGACCGTGCCCGATCAGCCGAATTTGAAGGTGGGAGAGCAATTGGTGAAGGGCGCCACGGTGAAGATCGTGGTGTCGACAGGCCCTGCACCGCGCGATGTGCCAGTGCTGATTGGCTTGTCGCTCGAGGAAGCCACGGCAAAGCTCACAGAGATAGGTCTTGTCATCGCAGAGGGTCCATCGGCACCGTCGGTGGATATTCCGGAGGGCAAGATCATGGCGCAATTGCCGCTTGCCGCCACGAAGTTGGCGCGCGGGGCATCTGTGTTGGTGAGCATCTCTCAGGGCCAGAAGACGACTCTCATTCCCACCATTTACGGACGGACCTATGACGTAGTGAAGGAGCGCCTTGAGAAAGAAGGACTTCTCATTGGCAGTGTCACCGGCAACAAGTCGCGTGGTCTGAAAGAAGCTCGCGTCAAGGACAAGAAGGTGAAGGACTTCGAGCGAGTTCTCGTTGGCGAGACTGTCGATCTCATCTTCCCGTGAACATGTATTCGCTCCAAGATCAGAGGCATGATCGGAGTCGAGACACGCTGACACTCGAGCAAGTTGGTGTCGAAGAAGTCTCAGTGGTCCCTTGGACCATGATGTTGCCGCGAAAGATGGCGCGCAAGGTCGGCCTGAACAGACAGTGGGCGATGTTGATCGTCGTGCTGAGCGGACTCTTCGCCACCAGCTTCACCATCACCGTCATAGTCGTGTCGCTCGATGCGATAGCAACTGATTTGAATTCAACAGTGAGTGCACTTAACTGGTCACTTACCGGTCCGATGCTTGCGTTCGGAGTCGTTGGTCCGGCATTTGGCAAAGCGGGCGACTTGTGGGGACACAAGCGGGTGTACGTGCTTGGCCTTGCTGTGGCTGGCGTGTTTGCAGGTCTGACAGCACTTGCGTGGAACGCAGCATCAATGATCGCGTTTCGCATCTTGTCGGCGAGCGCAGGTGCGGCCACAGGTCCGGCGGCAATGGCATACATCAATCGACTTTTCCCACCACACGAACGCGTGCGTCCGCTCAGCATGTGGAGCTTCACTACTGCAGGTGCGCCAGTTTTGGGCGTGGTGCTCGGTGCGCCGTTAGTAGAAGCAATCGGCTGGCGCATGATCTTCATCGTGCAAGCGCCATTGTGTGTGATTGGTGTTGTGCTCGCCGCTCGCATGTTGCCAGAGACCGACCGCATGAAAGACGTGAAGTTCGATATCGCTGGGTCCTTCACTTTGGGGTTGGCCGCCACTTCTTTGTTGCTAGCGGTCAATCGTGGACATGCGTGGGGATGGGGGAGCGCACCCATCGTCGGCCTATTCGTACTCAGTGTCATTGCGCTCGTCGCATTCGTCAATGTCGAGCAAAGAGTCGAAGAACCACTGATGCCCATGCGATGGCTACGTACGCGCAACGTCGTGCTGCCAATCACCAGCACTGGTCTCACCAATTTCGCTTATATGGGTGGGTTTCTCATCGTGCCGCAACTACTCGACAAAGGTCTCGGATTGTCTGCCGCCCACATCGGTTGGTTGGTCATCGCGCGGCCGTTGACGTTCTCAGTGGTGGCACCACTTGGTAGTTCATTCACCATGAAAGTGGGTGAGCGAGTGTCTGCCGTTCTCGGAGCCGCGTTCGTTGTTGCCTCAATGATCATGCTCGCCAACGTGCGCATGGGCAGCTCTGACTTCTACGTTGCGATTGGACTCGCCTTGTCAGGTGTTGGTTTGGGTTTTGCGTCGCCCGCGCTCACCGCACTGGTCGCAAACAGCGTCGATGAAGCCAACCTCGGTGTTGCAGGTGCGATGCAACAATTGATGAGTCAACTTGGCGCTGCGACAGGGTCAACGATCATGGTGTCGATTCATGAATCCACACTTGGCAGTGGTGTGGCGGAAAGTTACGGCTTTGCGTTGTATGCCGGTGCAGCGATGGCCGCACTTGGTCTGGCAGTGTCGTGGTTCGTGCGCTCGACAGAGCATCGCGACATCGCCACCGACTAGTTGGCGGCTTCCTACGC
>JBJTGC010000032.1:0-2427 GCA_046093725.1 Actinomycetota bacterium | reverse complement strand
ACACGGGGGAATCGCACATGGCGTTGAACGGAATTGATCCGTCATCCATACCCACAGTCGCGTCTCAATTGCGTGCTCGACTTGGTGATGAACGAATGGGCTACGTGCTCGACGACGAGCGTTACACCTGGCACGAAGTCGCGTTGCAATCAGCCGTGCGAGGCGCGATGTTGAGCGAGTTACTGCGCTCAGGTATTCCCCACATCGGAGTACTTCTCGAGAACACTCCCGAGTACTTGCTACTCGCTGGTGGTGCTGCATTTGCCGGAGGGGCAATTGTTGGCATCAACCCCACTCGCCGCGGTGAGGATCTTGCAAAAGACATCCGGCACGCCGATTGTCAACTCATCATCACTGATAATCAGAGTAGGCATCTGCTCGAAGGACTCGATCTCGGCGCAGTGCACACCACTTTGTATGTCGACTCTGATGAATATCGTGCACTGCTCGCAAAGCATGCTGACACCCCGGTGCAAGCACCTGAGATTGACCCGAGTCCGGCAGCACCATTGTACTTGCTGTTCACCAGCGGAAGCACGAGTGCACCGAAGCTCGTGGTGTGCAGTACGGCACGAATGGCGATCTCTGGCATCCGCGCGTCTGAAATCACTGGCGTCTCTCGCGACGACATCTGTTCTTCACCCATGCCTCTTTTCCATGGAAATGCACTGATGGCGCTGTGGTCATCAGCGCTGCACTTCGGTGCACCAGTGGTGTTGCGTCGGAAGTTTTCTGCATCGAAGTTTCTCGACGACATTCGCGAACACAACGCGACCTTTTTCACCTATGTCGGTCGCACTATCGCATACATTCTCGCGCAACCCGAGACGCAGGCTGATGCGAAGAACAATCTGCGCGCTGGCTTCGGAACAGAAGCAAGCATTCTCGATCGCAAACTTTTCGAAGAGCGTTTCAACTGCAAGCTCATCGAAAGTTACGGAAGCAGCGAGAACGGGGTCATCATCGGTTTGACACCGGATTCTCCACCAGGATCACTCGGCCTTCCGCGAAACCCCGCCGATGAAATCGCCGTCGTCAATTCCGAAACAGGTGAAGAATGCGAACGCGCCCGTTTCGATCAACACGGTGCGCTGCTCAACCCCACCGAAGCAATTGGTGAGCTTGTCAACAAGACACCAGGTCAGGCATTCGAGGGTTACTACAACAACAAAGAGGCCACCGAGTCGCGCATGCGTGGTGGCTGGTTCTGGAGTGGCGACCTCGGCTACCGCGACGCTGCGGGGTTTTTCTACTTTGCCGGCCGCAACGCCGACTGGTTACGCGTCGATAGCGAGAATTTTGCTTCATCCCCCATCGAAGAGATCTTGCGTCGCTTCCCCGGCGTCGTCATGGTCGCCGTGTATGCGGTGCCTGATCCGCGCACAGGTGATCAAGTGATGGCAGCCATCGAGTTGGCGCCTGGTACGTCGTTTGACGCCGCAGCCTTCGACACGTTCCTCGCCAAACAGAAAGACCTGGGCACAAAATGGGCGCCGCGATTCGTGCGAGTGGCATCGAACATTCCACTGACTGCCAATAACAAAGTCAACAAGCAGCCACTTCGTGTCGAAACATGGCTGGTCGACGACCCCATCTTCTGGCGCGTTGACCCAGGCTCGCCTCTTCAGCCATTCACTTCTGAGCTGAAGGACGCATTGCACCAGAAGTTCGTGGACAATGGCAGGGTCAG
Organism: Actinomycetota bacterium; assembly: GCA_046093725.1. Lineage (GTDB taxonomy): Bacteria > Actinomycetota > Acidimicrobiia > Acidimicrobiales > Ilumatobacteraceae > UBA2093. The sequence goes on along the minus strand of JBJTGC010000032.1, from coordinate 737 downwards.
TTACCTACCCGCAGGAGCAATCTCATGACCTACGTCATCGGCGACACCCACCCCGACATGCTGTTGCCCGACCCCGACGCGCGGCCGGTGCACTACACGCTTATCTCCGTCGACGACCACTTGGTGGAGCCACCTGACATGTTCGATGGTCGTTTGCCGTCGCACTTGCAGGCCGAGGCACCTTCACTTGTCGTGAACGAGCATGGCCATCAGGTATGGCAGTTCGATGGGCAAACTTTTTCGCAGGTCGGCATGAATGCAGTCGCGGGTCGTCGACCCGAAGCACGTTCGCTTGAGCCCACTCGTTTCGAAGACATGCGTCGCGGCTGTTGGGATATCCACGAACGCGTCAAGGACATGGACGTGATCGGTTGTTGGGCCTCGCTCAACTTCCCCTCTCAGATTGCAGGTTTCGCAGGTCGCGTGTTCAGCGCGTGCGCCAACCCAGACTTGGGCCTTGCCGTCACGCGCGCATGGAACGACTGGATGCACGAGGAGTGGTGGGCTCCATACCCGGAACGCATTATCCGCTGTGGCATCACCTACTTGGCTGATGCGAACTTGGCAGCAGAAGAAATTCGACGCAATGCCGCTCGTGGCTTCACCACAGTGACATTGCCTGAACGTCCACACAACGTCGGACTTCCATCCATCTTCACTGGCTGGTGGGACCCTGTCATCGAAGCATGCGTCGAGACCGACACAGTGATCTCATTACACGTCGGATCAAGTGGCAT
>JBJTGC010000031.1:0-4181 GCA_046093725.1 Actinomycetota bacterium | reverse complement strand
GTCTCTTCCTTCGGGGTGTTCGCCAGGATCATGCGGCGCACGACGGGCAGGCGATCCGGGGCGAGGAACATGTGCTCGGTGCGGCACAGGCCGATTCCCTCCGCGCCGTACTGACGGGCCGTCGTGGCGTCTGCCTCGGTGTCGGCGTTCGCACGCACGTTCAACTTGCCGCGACGGATCTCGTCCGCCCACTTCAAGATGATGTGGAACTCCTTGGTCGGCTCGGCGGCGGTGAGCTTCATCTCACCGACGATGACCTCGCCGGTGGTGCCGTCGATCGAGATCATGTCGCCCTCACGCACGACGGTGTCGCCGACCGAGAACTGCGAGCCGTCGATCTTGACCGACTCCGCACCGACGACCGCTGGGGTTCCCCATCCGCGGGCGACGACGGCGGCGTGACTCACGAGACCGCCACGCGAGGTGAGGATGCCCTTGGCGACCATCATGCCGTGCACGTCTTCCGGGCTCGTCTCACTGCGCACCAAGATCACCGCTTCACCGCGATGAGCGGCAGCTTCTGCGTCGTCGGCAGTGAAATACACCTTGCCGACCGCTGCGCCTGGCGAAGCTGCGAGCCCTTTGGCAAGCGCCTTGCCCTTTTTTGCGAACTGCGGGTGCAACACCTGGTCGAGGTGGTCGGCAGCGACGCGCATGATGGCTTCGCGCTTCGAGATCTTCCAGCCACCCTTCGGTGCTGAAGGCTTCGTCATGTCGACTGCCATCTTCAACGCTGCAGCTCCGGTGCGCTTACCAACGCGAGTTTGCAGCATCCAGAGCTTTCCTTGCTCGATGGTGAACTCGGTGTCGCACATGTCCTTGTAGTGCTTCTCGAGTCGACGGAAGATGGCCATTAGCTCGGTGTGGATCTTCGGGAAGTGACGCTTCAGGGCATCAAGGTCTTCGGTGTTGCGGATGCCTGCAACGACGTCCTCGCCTTGCGCGTTGACCAAGAAGTCTCCGTACGGCTTGTTCTCGCCGGTTGCTGCATTTCGGGTGAAACCAACTCCGGTTCCTGAGTTGTTGTCACGGTTGCCGAACACCATTGCCTGGACATTGACGGCGGTGCCGAGTTCATGGCTGATTTTTTCGCGCACGCGATACGCGATTGCACGTGGTCCGTTCCACGAACGGAAGACTGCTTCGATAGCACCGCGCAATTGCTTCGCCGGCTCTTGTGGGAATGGCTTGCCAGTCTCTTTTGCAACGACCTCTTTGTAGGCGTCACAGAGTTCCTTCAACGCTGTTGCAGGAACGTCAGCGTCGGTCTTGGAATTGGTGCGATGTTTCACAGCCTCGAGTGGGTGCTCGAATTTCTCTCCCTCAATACCGAGCACGATTCGTCCGTACATCGAGATGAAACGTCGGTACGAGTCGTAGGCAAAGCGCTCATCGCCGGTGTTCTTCGCGATTCCCAACACGCTCTTGTCATTGAGTCCCAAGTTGAGGACAGTGTCCATCATTCCGGGCATCGAGAACTTGGCGCCAGAACGCACTGAAACGAGCAGCGGATCGTTGGCGTCACCGAGCTTGCGACCCATTTTCTTCTCGAGCGCCGCGACGTGTCGCTTCACTTCGTCATCAAGCCCCTTGGGCCAGCCACCGTGCATGTACGCACGGCACGCATCGGTGGAAATGGTGAAACCGTGAGGCACGGGCAACTTGAGGACACTCATCATCTCGGCCAAGTTGGCACCCTTGCCGCCGAGCAAGTCCTTTAGTTCCTTGGGCGCACGGCGGTGTTTGTGGTCAAAAGCATAGATATACGGCACAAGAGACGAGTCTAGGCGGGGACATCTAGACAGTGACCATCCGTAGGCTGGAAAGCACATGTCAGGACTATCGCTCTTTGGCTTTCCGGTTCGAGTTCGTCCCGGATTCATTGTCTTCCTCGGCCTCATCGTGTTCCTGTACGGCGGAACAATCGGATTGTGGGTCGCAGCCGCAATCGGAGTCTTCACGCTCGTTCACGAATTGGGACACGCATTCGCTGCACGAGCAACAGGTGCGGACGCCGCAATCTCGCTCGACTTTCTCGTTGCCTACGCGTCGTATCAACCTTCACGCGAACTCAGATGGTGGGAGCGCGCTGGTATCGCGCTGTCTGGTCCACTCCTTCAAGTCACTGTCGGCCTCATCATTCTTGCAATCATGCGCGTCAACCCGCTCAGCGAAACCGACATCTCATCAAGTGATGCTTCCATCGCAATCTGGTGGGCAGGCGTGGCACTCGGGCTGTTGAATCTTGTGCCCCTGCTACCGCTCGACGGCGGTGCACTCGTCGCGAGCGTGCTCGACGCTTTCTTCCCCGGAAAAGGTCGAGTGTGGATGTTGTACGCGAGTTTGGTATTGAGTGCCGTTGCCCTCGTCGTGATGTTCGCGACAGGGTCAACCGGACTTGCCCCGTTCATCATCTTCATCATGATTTTTCAATATCAATCACTTTCTGCCGAGCGCGCGCTTCAAACTGCGGCCATCTCGCCTACTGGTGACCCCGAGACAGATCTGTTTCTCGTCACATCCCTTGTGTCCAACCAGCGATATCGCGACGCTGTGGTCTTTGGTCGCGCTGCCTATACCCAGTGCCCTAATGATCAGGTGGCGTTACACGTGGCTCGAGCCTCCACCTTGCTCGGCGATGATCACTCTGCAGTTGCTTGGTTGAGAGCCGGACTCAGGTCGACGTTGTCACAGGAGCGATTCCGCGAAGCGGTCAGGTCGAACCCAGAGCTCGCTCACTTCAGCACTGCGCTTGACACGCACTAACGCGTTCAACGTTCCACGCGACGTGACAACACCAACTTCTTTGCCTTCGACAATCACTACTGACCCCACATCACCCACTTCGCTTACCGGTGTGACAACCACCTGAACCGGTGCCGATGACCCACGCGAGTCCATTCGTTCAACGAGTTCTTGTCCTGGATAGCAACCTTTGGAAAAACTCACCGCCGCACGAAGCACGCCCGTCGTCGCGGGAAGATCACCGACTTCGATATCTCGTCCGACAGCTGGCCACCCGACATCCACACGGCGCACGTCATAGTCAGCCTGAGACATCGCAGTACCAATGACCGGCAAGGTTGCAGCCTCACCGATGATGTCGACATCGTCGACCCCACCCCACCATCGAGACGCAATGCCGGCAACGCCACCACACGCTTCTTTGGCGCCAGTTCCGAAATAACTTCGAACGATCCACTCGCTGCGCCGCATCGCAACTCTTGAACGGAGGACGAACTTCTTCAACCGTACGATGACGGCATCACCCAAACCACTGTCGGAGTCGAGCGTGAACACTGTGTCGACATGGCGCGTGACCCGCAGCAATGCGACCACATGACCAGTCGGCTCAAGCAACAACGAATACGCACTCGAGCCGACGGCAAGTGTCTTTAGATCTTGCGCCAATTGCGAGTGCAGGAACTCTGCCGCATCATCACCCTGCACCAACACGACATCCCGAGGAGCGTCGCACCAAGCAAGTGAATCAACTTGTAAACCAGGCATGTGGTGCACCTATGCCGTGGTACCCGCAGAGCGGCGACGCGCGGTCATGCGCCGTGCTGCCGGCACAGTGGCGAGAAGTGCTGCCGCCTTGTTGCGGCACTCAAGCTCTTCGTCGGCCGGATCACTGTCAGCCACGATGCCAGCCCCCGCCTGGAGAGTTGCACCTTTCGCCGACACGAACATCGTGCGAATAGCAATTGCGGTGTCGAGGTTGCCGGCAAAATCGACATATCCGACGACACCGGCATAGGGACCGCGTTTCACTGGCTCGAGATCATCGATGATCTCCATCGCGCGCACCTTTGGTGCACCACTCACCGTTCCGGCGGGCAATGTGGCCCTCAATACGTCGATTGGCCCCAGACCATCGAGCAATTCGCCCGACACCTGTGATGTGAGGTGCATGACGTGGCTGTAGCGCTCGAGTGTCATCAATTCATCGACATGAACCGTGCCGTACTTTGCAACTCTTCCGACATCGTTACGCGCCAAGTCGACCAGCATGACGTGTTCTGCGCGTTCTTTCGGATTCTCACGAAGTTCAGCAGCGAGACGACGGTCGTGTGCGTCGTCGCGACCGCGGAACCGGCTGCCGGCGATCGGACGCGACACGACCCGGTCACCGAGCAGTTGGACCATCGGCTCGGGCGAGCAGCCCACCAGCGTCAGGT
>JBJTGC010000030.1:0-2035 GCA_046093725.1 Actinomycetota bacterium | reverse complement strand
TTGAACCCACACGCCCTTTCGAACAACGGATTTTGAGTCCGTCGCGTCTGCCATTCCGCCACTCGGGCCAGGGCAAAAGAGCGTATCGGCAAGGCTCCTCTACCCCTCGGTAGCGCATCTGGGTCGCAAAGCAAGGTCTAGGGTTATTGTCCATGCTCGCCTTCACCTTTCCAGGTCAAGGTTCGCAGCGCCCCGGCATGGGTCGTCCCTGGCTGGACCATGAAAGCTGGGAACTTGTGGAGGAAGCCTCCGATGTGTCTGGTCGGGACGTCGCTCGCCTGCTCCTCGACGCCGACGCCGAAGAGCTGAAAGATACTCTAAATGCCCAGTTGACCACCTTTGTGTCGAGCCTGATGGTGCTTGATGCCGTCGAACGACTTGGCCTCGAACCCACGACATGCGCAGGACACAGCCTTGGGGAATACACAGCCCTCACCGCGACGGGTGCGTTGGCTTTTGATGACGGCGTTCGTCTTGTTGTCGAACGCGCAGACGCAATGCATGAAGCTGGCGCATCTTCGCCTGGAACAATGTCAGCGGTCCTCGGACTTGACGACGATCAAGTCGAGATTGCATGTCGACGCGCAGATGCCGACGTGTGGGTGGCGAACTTCAATGCACCGGGACAAGTTGTCATTGCCGGAAGCCCGCCAGGAGTTGCTGCTGCTTCTCAACATGCAAAAGAACTTGGGGCAAAGAAAGTGATGCCACTGCAAGTGAGCGGGGCATTTCATACGCCATTTATGACTGCCGCTCGAGATCGGCTGCGAGCAGCAATTGCCGATGCGTCACCACGCGACACTGAAGTTCCTGTCATCAGCAATGTCGATGCACTCGCACATGACAAAGGTGACGAGTGGGCGTCGCTTCTGTCGGCACAATTGTCAAGTCCGGTGCGATGGAAACACTGCCTCCTCACCATGTCGGAAATGGGCGTCACATCATTTGCCGAACTCGGGCCTGGCGGTGTTCTCACTGGCATGGCCAAGAGGTCCGTGGAAAATGCACGCACCATCAGCGTTGCCACGCCCGAAGATCTCGACAAATTGTTGGAGTGGATCAACAACTCCACCCCGATCGTCGCCACACCGCATGAAGGTGAGCATCTCTTCGCGCACGAACGACTGATCGTCAGCCCAGCAGCAGGCGTGTTTTCGCCAGTCACAACATTGATCTCGGGCTCGATGATTGTCGTCGGACAGGTCATCGGCCAGGTTGGCGACCACGACGTGCGTTCGCCGTTCGACGGACAACTTCAGTCATTCACTGCGCTCGAAGGCGAGCGCGTGACATCGCGTCAACCCATTGCCTGGTTGCGCACCGAGTAAGGACCGCCAGACATGCCACGCATTCCAACATCTGCTCGCGGAGCTCGCTTCATCGGCTGGGGAACAGCTCTTGGCCACGAGACCGTCACCAATCACGATCTCGAACAGAAGATGGACACGTCGGACGAATGGATTCGTGAACGTACTGGCATCGAACGACGCCACATCGGTGGATCGAATGTCGAACTTTCCACCGAGAGCGGCCGTCGCGCATTGGAAATGGCCGGTGTCGACCCGTTGTCAATTGACGCACTCGTGCTTGCAACGACAACGCCAGACCGAGGTGTACCTGGTACGTCAGCAAGCGTGCAACATTCGCTCGGATTGAAATGTGGCGCATTTGATGTCAATGCCGCCTGTTCCGGTTTCGTGTATTCCCTCGTCACCGCTCACGGACTCATTGCGATGGGTGCCGAGCGAGTGTTGCTGATCGGAACTGACATCTTGTCCCGCATCACCGATTGGAATGATCGCAACACGGCCATTCTGTTTGCGGATGGCTCTGGTGCGGCAGTTCTTCAGGCAACGTCTGATTCAGGACACCTTCTGGCTGGGACCTCGATGCCGATGGCTCTCTTGAGAATCTGCTGTACCAAGACCACGGCGACTTCATCAAGATGGACGGCAAGGAAGTGTTCAGACGTGCCGTTCGCATCATGGTTGACAGCGCCACGAAGAGCATCGCGCATGCGGGCGTCACAAGCGAC
>JBJTGC010000029.1:0-4018 GCA_046093725.1 Actinomycetota bacterium | reverse complement strand
AATTCCTGCGTCGTGGTGCGTACGGACATGATTGGGTCGGCTGGTCTGAAGTGTTCACTGACGACGCGCTCTACACCGAACACTGCCTCGGACACTTTGTCGGAAGTGCGGGAATACGTGAATGGATCGTGGCCCAGATGGCCATGCTTCCTTCCATGTCGTTCTCCATTGAGTGGTACGACATCGTCGACGACAAAGTGTCGTTGTGGATCTGGAACCACCTGCCTGACCCAAACGGGGGCAGCGAACAATACGAGTTCCCGAACTACACACTGCTCACGTATGCCGGCAACGGCAAGTGGAGCAAAGAAGAAGATGTCTATGACCCCGCTTCGAGTGAGTCGACAGTCGTTGGCTGGTTCAAGGCTGGTGGAAATCAGAAGACACCTGACAATCGCTCTTTACGGCCAAAGACGTTCAGTCATCCATCACTGCCTCAGACTGCGCCAACGAACGAGCTCATGCAGGTGGCAATTTCAGCACACGTCCCCGCTGGTGCCCATGTGCGCGAATGTGTGGTGAACGGCGCACGAGCTGCTGTTGTGTACGACACCCACGAGCGCACCTATGGTCTCATTCTCCACGTTGATGGCGCGGGCACAGTGGTGTTCAAGGATGAGTTCACCAATGCACGCGAGAACTTCGGCAAAAAGGAAGTTCTCCGATGAATGACCGCGTGTATCTGCATGAGGTCATTGACATCGTCGGCCAGAACCGTGCGAAATACAACGAACACATGTGTAACTATCGCCCGCTTGCTCGTGAAGAGCGTCGAATGGAAATGGTGGGCAACTTCAGCACCGTAGGTAGTACCGAGCGTTGGCCAGAGAGCATCAATCTGTGGGAATTCGTTGACGGCTGGGATGGCGTTGCGCGCAATTTTCGACACGAGTTCAACAACCCTGTTCACCAAGACAAAAACTTGGTCCCATGGTGGGCTGAAGCGTTGAACTACCGCAGCGGCGGGTATGACCGTTTGCTCGTCGCATCGCCACAATCACCCACCGTCGACCAACTTCACTCCGCCGGAGTCACTGGTGAGTGCTACATGCACGAGCTCATCCAAGTGAAGCCCGGTTCTGCTCGCGACTACTTGTCGATGATCGACGAAAGTGGTCGAACTGTCTTTGGGAATTACGGATGGACTCTCGTCGGTGCCTATCGGCATGCGATGGTGAACGACTCTGAGGTCATCGTGTTGTGGGCAATTCCGACATGGGATACATGGGCTGCCTGGGAAAAGACCAAAGAGACTGACGAACCCATGGTCGCTTGGCGACGCTCGGCAGCATCAGTTGTCGTTGACTGGCGGGCGAAGTTGCTCGCCGCAAGCGTGAACAGCCCGCTTGGAAACTCAGCACCAGTCAACTGACATCGTTGCGATAAAGCTCAACTCCAATCAGTGAGCACTTGCTGCACATCATGTGAACCAGGATGCACCGGCTGGCCTGCTTCCACCGGCGTACCAGAGAAACGAGGTGCGGCTTGTGCGTGAAGTCCACCATTGCGTCGCACGACGGTACCTCGCGCTTTGGTATGCGGATGATGCTCCACTTCCTTCACTGACAACACCGGTGTCGCACATGTTTCGAAACCCTCGAGCAAAGCGCTCCATTCGTCACGTGTTTTCGTGAGGAACATGTCGGTCATTTTCTTCTTTTGCTCTGGCCACTTCGACTTGTCCCACTGCGGACCAAAGTCATCAAAACCCATGCGTTGTATCAATTCAGCAAAGAACTGATCTTCAATGGCCCCGATGGCGAAGTAACCACCGTCTTTGCATTTGAAGACACCGTAGAACGGTGCGGCTCCGTCAAGGTGATTCGTGCCGCGTGGTCCCCAGTTACCCATGTCAACACCGGGATAGAACGTTCCTGCAACCATCGCTGCGCCTTCAACCATCGAGACATCAATCACTTGGCCTTTCCCGGTCGCTCGCTGGTGCAAAAGAGCTGCCGACACACCCAACGCAAGCAACATGCCACCGCCAGCAAAATCACCCAACAGGTTGATCGGTGGTTGGGGTGGGCCATTCTCTTCGCCCAACATGTCGAGAGCACCAGACAACGAGATGTAGTTGATGTCGTGTCCCGCAACCATCGCCATTGGGCCGTCCTGTCCGAACCCGGTCATGCGAGCAAAAATGAGACGCGGGTTCGATGCGCACACGACATCTGGACCAATACCGAGACGCTCACACACTCCTGGCCTGAAGGGGTCAACCAACACGTCGGCACGGTCAATGAGTTGACGAAGAACAGCCATGTCATCGGCGTTCTTCAAGTCGAGTGACACCGTGCGCTTACCACGAGTGAACGGACTGATGGAGGGTCGCTCACGCTTCACCTTGGCTGCCACTGATGGCCGGTCGACAGCCACCACATCACACCCGAGATCGGCGAGCACAGTGGCGCCCATCGGACCGGGACCTTGGCCCACCAATTCGACGACGCGCACGCCAGCGAGTGGCCCTTGTCCTGCTGTCATGTTCCCTCCGGAATATTCGTGTCAGACCGTGTTCGTGTCAGACGTTGTCGAGCGCGTATTGCTTCGCCCAACGGTAATCAGGCTTGCCCGCTGGTGACCGCACGATGGTGTCGGTGGCGACCAATTCACGTGGCACCTTATAGCCGGCGATATGGCTTCGACTGTGCGCCTGCAAGTCCTCGAGTGATGCTGAATGCCCTTGACGGAATTGCACGACTGCGGCGATGCGCTCACCCCAACGTTCGTCAGGAACCCCAACAACGACTGCATCGAACACCGCAGGATGTGACTTGAGTGCGTTCTCGACTTCTTCGGGGAACACTTTCTCGCCACCAGTGTTGATGCTGACAGAACCACGACCAAGCATGGTGATGGTTCCGTTTTCCTCAAGCATGGCAAAGTCACCAGGAATTACGTAGCGCACACCGTCGGGCGCAGTCACAAAAGTCTGTGCGGTTTTCTCTGGATCGTTGAGATATCCAATCGGAACATTTCCGAAGCGAGCCAACTTGCCGACGATGCCCGAACCTGGCGCAACTCGATTGAGATTCTCGTCGAGCACCACTGCATCTGGTGCCGCCATGACGGTGGGTCCACCTTTCATGGCATCACCTTTCTTCACCATCGAGATGCCGTTTCCACCACCCTCCGATGAACCGATTGCGTCGGTGATAACGAGGTTCGGGAAGTTGTCTAGGAATTCATCCTTTGATGCCTGCGAGAACAACACGGCACTAGACGAAATCGCAAAAAGGGACGACACGTCCGGAACCGTTCCGTTTGCCTTCATGTCCTTGAACTCTTCAAGCAATGGTCGAGCAATCGCATCGCCGGTGATCATGAGGAGATTCACTTTCTCCTTCTCCACCGTGCGCCACACATCTGCTGCACTGAACTTTGCCCTCAACACATTCGTGTTGCCGACAAAACTTTGACCCATGATGCTCCACTGGGTTGCACCGTGCATGAGTGGCGGAATCGGAAACGTGGTGAGTGCAAATCCGTTGTTTCCCTTGGTGATGAAATCTTGGGGAGACGACACACGGCTGCCGTTTGTCATGTCAATGCCCCCACCAAGTGCCATCAGCACGTCTTCATGGCGCCACACCACACCCTTTGGCATGCCGGTGGTGCCACCGGTGAACAAGATGTACTGGTCATCATTTGAACGCTGCGCAAAGTCGCGCACATCAGACTGCGCCGCAAGTGCCGCCTCATACTCTGGTCCCATCACCAACATCGGAAGGCCGGGCTGAGCTTCCTTGGCACGGTCCACGAACTCTGGCTGCACGACGAGGAACTTCAACCCAGCGTTGTCGAAGAGGTATTTCAACTCATCGGTCACGTAGCGGTAGTTGATGTTGATCCACACTGCACGAAGCTTGAAGACGGCCCACAAGGTCTCGACCCACTGCACACAGTTGTACGCGTAGATGCCCACATGGTCACCAGGTCCGATGCCCTGCGCGGCGAGGTGATGTGCCAGTCGATTGGCCCGCGCGTCCATCTCCTTGTACGTGCAGCGCGACTC
>JBJTGC010000028.1:0-5006 GCA_046093725.1 Actinomycetota bacterium | reverse complement strand
CGATTCCATTCAGGTTGCGGGTCTCCGACAAGTGCACCGAGCGCGGCGCCGCAGTGCAGTGCGTGGCGGATGCTCGAAGAACCCGTGAGAAGGGCGTAGTCCCAAGGGCAACCATCAACTTCGCGGGCCCACAACACCGTTCCGTCGGCGCGTCGATGATCGAGAACCCACGCAAGCGCTGCTTTGACAGTTGGCCACAGTTCGGCAACTCCCTTGGTATCACGCGTGCACAGCCAGTGATGCCACAAGCCGGTACCGATATAGGCAATGACGTTTGAGTCAAGTTTTGTGTCTTCGAGCGATCCGTCAGGCATGTAGTAGTTGTGCCAACTTCCGTCGGCGCGCTGAATGTCTGCGAGCCATTGATACGCACGTAGCGCGGCATCGGGTCGACCCATGATGTCAAGCGCCATTGCAGTTTCGACGTGATTCCACGGATCACAGTGGCCGCCTGGGTACCACGGAATCATTCCGTTCGGTAATTGAAGTGCCTGAATTGAGTCAGCGGTGCGCGCGAGGTCAGCTGTGGTGAGAATGCCAGGCAGGTGAGGAAGAGGAAGAGTAGTCATCGTGCACTTCTCGTGTCTACCGGCTGCTTGGTGGCGTACACCACGAAACTCTTACCAAGCACCGGGTTCAATACGCGATCTGCGACCTTGGTCCACTTCGGGCCAGTGACGATGTCCCATTCGAGGAATTTTCTGTATGCGGCGACGGCGCGATGGTCGTCCTTGGTGGGTCCGACTGCGCACTTCAACCACCAGTAAGGCGAGTGAAGTGCGTGTGCGTGATGTGAACCAGTGACCTCAACTCCGGCTGCGCGAAGCTTGGCCTTCAACTCAGTTCCGCTGTAGATACGAACATGGCCACCGCGACTTTTCGGTGCGTGGTATTCATCGGACAGCATCCAGTTGACTTTCTCAGGCCACCAAGATGGAACAGTCACTCCCAGAGTTCCGCCTGGCTTCAACACTCGAACGAGTTCCTTGATGGCGGCGACATCATCTTGAATGTGTTCGAGTACTTCAGAGGTGACCACTGTGTCGAAGGTTCCATCTGCAAATGGCAAACGAGTTGCGTCGCCACGTAGTACTCCGCCGTAGTTGTTTGGTGAGATCTCACCTGCTTCGAGCATCGCTCCGAACGTGGCTCGCGTGCCGACCACTTCTTCTGCGGCGTAGTCAAGTGCTACGACGCGCGCACCTTCTCGTGCCGCTGCAAATGCATGTCGCCCGAAGCCGGCACCGGCGTCGAGGAATGATGTGCCTGGTCGAACGTTGAGTCGGTCGAAGCGCAGCGTCAGCATGGGTTTTCCAGCTTCTTGCGATTGTGGGGCATGTCGAGCACCTCGCGGTACTGCGCAACAGTGAGCTCAGCGCAATGACGCCAACTCCAGCGTTCGACCACGCGTTGGCGACCTGCAGCTCCGATGCGCTCGCGCAGTGCAGCATCATCAAGACCACGTCGAATGGCAGCAGCGAGTGCGTCGGCATCTCCAGCCGGACAACTGAGCACGGTGTCGTTGTCGCGACCGGTGACTTCAGGAAGTGCTCCACCATCGGTTGCGACGAGACATGTGCCGGTGCACATTGCTTCGATTGCCGGAAGGCTGAAACCTTCATAAAGACTGGGCACCACTGCGAGTTCAGATTCCGCGTATAGCTCGACAATTCGCTCGTCGGACACCCCTGACACGAAATCGATGCAATCGCGTAGTCCGAGCGAGTCGATGAGGTCGGCACTCTTTCCAGATTTCGGTTTGCCGATGATGGTGAGGCGCACAGTGCGTTCACTGCGCAACTTTGCGAGTGCTTCCAAGAGGTAGGAGAGACCTTTGAGTGCAACGTCAGCGCTAGCGGTGGTGATGAGTTGCCCTGGTTTGCGCTGCACTTGAGGAAGTGGTTTGAACAAGTCGGGGTCGACACCGACGGGTACAAGCCGCATGCGATCGAGCGACACGCCCATGTCCTTGTTGATGTCCGTGATGCTGTTCTCGCTCACGACAACGATGCGCGGCATTCGACTGGCCACTTTGCCTTGCATGGTGACGAAGGAATACCAACGTCCGACGCTGCGTCGCTTCCACCAATTAGGGGCGTGGCTCATCTCTAGTTCGCGGTCTTTGGTGATGGGGTGGTGAAGCGTGACGATGGTGGGAATCATGCGCTCGACCTTCAACATGTCACGTCCGAGACATTGGTTGTCGTGCACGAGATGAAAATCGTGTTGACGTTCCTTCAACACGCGACGTACGCGCATGCTGAATGCCAAGGGCTCACTGAACTTGCCCGTGAGAAATTGAGCGGTCTCGACGACATCAGGCCACGTTTTGAGTTCCCAATACGCGGGTAGACGTCCGGGGTAGTGGTCATTGAAGATGTCGAGGCTCGGCAACTTGTGCAGTTCAATGCGCTCGTCAAGAATCGGATACGGCTGACCGGCGAACACTTCGACATGGTGTCCAAGGTCGGCAAGGGCCTTGGTGAGATGCCGTGTGTACACACCTTGACCACCAACGTGGGGTTTACCGCGATAGGTGAGGTAGGCGATGCGGAGGGGACCGTTCGGGTCGTACGGCTCACGCATAGGTCGGTCAGGCTAACTGTGGGTCACTGATTTGACTCCCGACGCAGTGATGCGCTGTTTTGCTCCTTGCAGAGGAGAGCTGGCTCGACTCCTTATGGAGCATTCCTGATTGTGCGGCGGGTCCACATCGCCGCAGCGAGGGTCAACAACAACAAGTAGATGAGAGGTGCATTGCCCGTGTAGGAGTACACGGTGCGACCTTCGCGAAGTTGAACTGTCGCGACGACGGTCTTTGCTTCCGAGATGCCCGTGCGTTGCAGTACATCCCCGCGGTCTGTGATGTGAGCCGAGAAGCCGGTTGGCGACACTTGAACGAGTTGGCGTCCTTGTTCTCGTGCACGCAGGCGCGACGATGCAACTTGTTGTGTTTGCAAGATTGTTCCGGTGTAACTGGATCCATTGGTGGGATTGATGATGAACGTGGCACCACGTTCGACACCCTCGTCGACGCGACCCCCGAAGAACACCTCCCACGAGATCGCCACACTCGCGCGCACTCCACCAATAGAAAGAACGCCAGGACCTTCGCCAGCGACAGCATCACGTGGCACAAGGTTCGTCGAGTCAGACAATGCGCTTAAAACACTTCTGAATGGCATGTACTCACCGAAAGGAACACGCCGAACTTTGTCATACCGATCTTCAATGGCGCCATCAGCAGTGATAACAAGCTGTGCATTGGTGAAGCCATTTTCATCAATGTCTTCGGTGACGCCAACGACGAGCGGAACCGCAAGTCGTTTCGCTTCAGTAGCGAGTTCGTCGAACTCAGGTGAGCTCTCGAAGTCATCGACGTTGATGACATTCTCAGGCCAGATGACTGCATCAATGTTCTGGTTGTTCGTCAAACTGCGAGTGAGTTTCATGTGACGGTCGAACACCTCACGCGGGTCTGTGTCAACCGCGTGCGTGCCTTGCTCGCCACCTCCTTGAATCAATGCGACCGTGTATTCATCGTCGGATTCACTCGTCAAGTCGACATTCGACGCGAGCACGAGCACGAGGACGACGACAAGTGCTCGTCTCAAGCGATGCTGTCCGAGCATCAGCCAGAAAGTGCTGACGGTCAACAAGATGACCCCGCCCCAGGGTGCAAGTGCTGCGAGTGGAGATGATGCATTGGCTATGCCAAGAGTTGCAAGTGGCACTCCTCCGAAGGGAAATGACATGCGCAAGGTCTCGGCAAGTGTGTGAGTGACTGCGAAGAGCAGCGCTGTCTGGTGATCACTTCGTCGAGACAGTGTTCCGGCAAGCAACGCTGCACACCCGTGGAATGCGGCAAACAATGCAACAGCAATGACATATCCGGGTGCGGTGAGAAACCACATCCAGGCCATTGCCGGCAAGAACCATCCGACGCCGAAGAGCCAACCAGAAAAGAAGTCTTTCCGTGGCGACGATTTGTTGTTCAACACCGTTGTTCCGTAGAGGGCGACGCCGGCGAGAGCAAGAGGCCACCAACCCCACGGTGGCATCGCGGCAGCAACAAGTAGTCCTGCGACGAGTGAGCGTGGATTACGAGCAATCACGAACTGAGTGCCGCGTGCACGACGATGCGCTCCTTCACGGAGCCGACGGGGTGGCACGCAAACAAAGTGAGGGTGGCGGTTTTGGTCGGTTTGGCCACCCACACATCGGTGGGTTTTACGATGCGTTGCCGAGTCACTTTGTACGTGAAAGTCGCGCCACCTTGGCGCACGATGATCGAATCGCCGACGCGAAGCTTGTCGATGTTTCGGAATGGTTTGTGTCCACTCGTGCGATGTCCACCAACCACGAAGTTTCCACGTTGACCCGCAAGTGGACTGGTCGGCCATAACCCGACGCCTCGGTCGTACACATCCATCGTCGTTCCAGGAATCACCTTCTCTGTGATGCCAAGTGACGGTATGACAAGTCGGGCAACTTCGACATATTTCGATGGTTTGACAACTTTGTCACTCGTTGTTTTGTCATTCACCGGTGATGGTGATGCCATCGCAGAGACCGGAGCAACGGTCAACGCAATGATCGACGCCATGATGATGCGCGCGGACAGTCTGTTCATGACGTCCTCAGTCTGTCATCGTCAGGTGGGTGTTGACCCGACATGTTCAAGTGCTGCCGCGGCCGCTGCGCGAGCCTGTTGCACGCATGCTGGAATACCGATACCTCGATAACTCGCTCCGGCAAGAAACACGCCCGGTGCTGCCGATGCCAGGGCTTGCTCTGCCCGACTGAGTGATGCGAAGTGATGAGGGCGGTATTGAGGAAATGATTCAGGCCAGCGCGAGATGCGACACATCAGCGGCTCAAGGTCGACACCCAGATGGTGTTTCAGATCAGCGAGCATGAGGTTCACGAGCGTCTGGTCGTCGTGATGCATCACGTCGAGGCCATCACGACCAAGTGATACGCGAAGAATGACTGAGTCGTCGCTT
>JBJTGC010000027.1:0-8338 GCA_046093725.1 Actinomycetota bacterium | reverse complement strand
ACGGGGTTTCACTCACAAGTCGGATGGCGCGACGGCATTCGTCGGCTCGTCACGACATGTCGCCCAGATTTGTTGAAGAAATAACTCATGCACCTCGGTCTCACCATCTTCAACACAGACAGGTCGATGAATGTCATTGACCTCGCGGTCGAGGCAGAGGCACGTGGTTTTTATTCGCTCTACATTCCTGAACACACGCACATTCCAACGAGTCGACTCACGCCAGCACCAACTGGTGATACTGAACTATCCGATGACTACAAGCGCAGTCTTGACCCGCTCGTGTCGCTCGGAGCCTGCGCTGCGGTCACGTCGAAGTTGAAGCTTGGAACTGGTGTTGCGCTGGTGGTTGAGCATGACCCGATTGCGTATGCAAAAGAGTGGGCGACGCTTGACTTCATCAGCGGTGGACGCGCGGTGTGCGGGGTGGGCTATGGCTGGAACAAAGAGGAAATGGCCGATCATGGTGTCGACTACGTGACACGTCGTGAACGCACTCGTGAGTACATGTTGGCGATGAATGCCTTGTGGCGAGATGAAGTGGCCGAGTTCAAGGGTGAGTATGTGTCGTTTGAACCATCGTGGGCGTGGCCTAAGCCCGTTCAACAGCCGCGAATTCGCACACTCATTGGTGGTGCTCCTGGCCCGAAGATGTTTGCAGCAATCGCTGAGTGGGCCGATGGTTGGATTCCGATCGGCGGGGCGGGTATCCGCGACTCACTCCCGATCTTGCGAGACGCTTGGGCACAACTCAATCGCAGCGGGTCTCCAGACATCGTTCCGTTTGGCACACTCCCGTCTGACGACAAGTTGGCGTATTACCGAGAGATTGGCTGCACCGAAGTCGTATTGCGAGTTCCGGCTGCTGACCGTGACACGGTGTTGAAGACGCTTGATTCGTTTGCTGCTTACGTCGGCAAGTTCTGAGCGCGCGCAGCGCAGATCGTGCGCCTAGGACAGCCCGATCATCGATCGCAGCAAGTCACGGTGCATGATGAGCTGCTCTGGCTCATCTGGTTCCGCAGCCTCGCCGTAGGCAATTTGACGCCGCGATGTGCGAATTGAGATTGCGGCAAATCGCATCGCGGCATACACCTGGTACCACGTGAGATCGCCGGGGTCGTATCCGCCGGCTGCCACATAATCAGCGATGACGTCTTCCTCGAGCATCATGTCTGGGAAACCTGGCATGCCCATGACTTCAGCAATGTTCTGGAAGAAACGGTGCATGAACACCATCCACCCAACGTCGACACCGGGGTGCCCGACGTTCACCATTTCCCAGTCGAGAACGGCAACTGGTTGCGATTTGCGGAACAACATGTTTCCGATTCGCGCATCGCCCCACGACAACACCACAGGACCAGGGTTCGTGGGCATGTTGCGCTCTAGGTAGTCGAATGCGGCCTCGATGGTGGGGTAGGAGATACCAGCACGTGACCACTCGTAGTACTCGCGTTGTTCTTTCAGCATTCGACGAAGCGGCTCTTGCAAGTTCGGAGCAGCAAAAGAAACGTCCTCGTTCTCCAGCGGAATGGAATGAATCTTGGCAAGCACCGTCGCAGCATTGCGTTGGAGATCTCGTCGCTCTTCAGCTGACATCGCATCAAGGAAACTGCCGCCGAATGTGTAAGGCATCATGTCTGGCGGTGCCTGACCTTCGATGCGGTCCATGATGAAGAACGGCGCACCGAGAATCGACTCGTCGAGTTCCACGTCAGACACATTCGGAACCGGCACATCACTGCGTGCACCCACGAATTGCATGGCTTTGTACTGAGCTTCAAGGTCATACACCGGGAACACCGGCCAGTCATCCATGCTTGGGCGGATTCGTGCGACCTTCGGATACTTCATTCCACCCGGGTCGAGATTGAACAGAATTGTCTCACTACTCATGCCGGTGCCGGAAGGAACTCCGACATCGAGAATGGCCACAGCGTGGTTGAGTTTTTGTTCGTACCAGTGCTTCAGAGCCTCGGCAATGTGCTCCGGTTTTCTTTTCGATGGAAGCGGCATGGTGGTCAGCGCATGTATAGAAGTTGTTCGAAACGATCTGCGATTTTCCAACCGTCACCCGTGCGCTTCACCTTGTCCCGGTACCAACCACATGCCTCCATGTAGTGAGGCGTGTCGCCAGGAATACGCATGACCATCTTGTACATGCTGCGCACATTTGCAGTGTCGTCGCCGGTGAATTCGATGACGACATTGCTCGCTTGGCTCGCGGAGATGTCGAACATTCCGAAAACGCCCTTCAGCCATTCAGCCGCCTCAGCCGGAGTGCCGGCAACACCTCCGGCAGTGGTGTAGTCAGCGTGGCCGTCAGTAGTGAAACAGCCCTTCCATGTGTCGAAGTCGCGGTCGAGCATCGCGTATGAATACGTGTTGAGAAGCTCGGAAATGAGTAGCCGGTCTCCAGCGCGTGCGTCTTGCATGTTGTCCCCCAATATGTCGGCCGCCCTCGCGGCTATTGCAGAGAGTTCTAGCCCAACTCGGTGCCGAGTATGGAAATGAACGACACCATTTCGCCCGGGTAGCCGCCGAGGTTATGGGTGAGGGCAAGTGAGCGGTCTGTCGAGATCTGACGTTCGTCACCGGCCTCGCCCCGAAGCTGAAGCCAGGCCTCGAACATCATGCGCAGTCCCGAGGCACCCACCGGATGTCCAAAGGACTTGAGTCCACCATCAGGGTTCACTGGCAATTGCCCTTTCAGGTCGAAGCGACCATCGAGAACGTCCTTCCAAGCGGTCCCGCGAGGGCTGAATTGCAGATCTTCCATGAGTACCAGTTCGGTGATGGTGAAGCAGTCGTGCACTTCGGCGAGAGCAATTTGATTGCTCGGATCAGTGACACCTGCCTGTGCATATGCGTCGACGGCACACGCCGCGATTTCTGGAAATGTCGTGTAGTCGTACTCAGGGTTGGTGAGCCCTGAGCCGTTACCGGCAACGAACGACAGGGCTTTCACATACAGCGGCTTGTCGGTGTACTTGTGTGCATCTTCGGCACGACAGATGATTGCTGCCGCAGCGCCGTCGGCAACGCCGGCACAATCAAAAACGCCCAAGTCCCCGGCAACTTTCGGTGACTTCTTGATGGTGTCCATGGACACTTCTTTGCGGAACTGTGCGCGACTGTTGCGTGCACCGTTGTAGTGGTTCTTCCACGCGACGTGAGCGATTGCTTCGCGAAGCTCGTCTGGGTCGACGCCAAACTTCTTCGCGTACGCCGGCGCGACCATGGAGAACATTGCCGCTGCGGTGAGTGTGCGACCAGTTCCATCGTTCGGTGGCGGTACGGCGTTCAAGCCCTGAAAGCCACTGTCCTTCGTCTTTTCGACGCCGACGGCCATGGCAAGGTCGTATGCACCACTGGCGACTGCGTATGCCGCTTGGCGCAACGCTTCGCTTCCGGTGGCACAGAAGTTTTCGACACGCGTGACTGGCTTGTTGTCCAACTGCAAGGGTCGCGACAAGGTGATTCCGCTCATGCCGCCCTGTGCAGTGCCAAGCCAATATGCGTCGACGTCGTTCTTGGCGACACCTGCAGATGAGTAGCACTGGTTTGATGCCTCGATGACGAGGTCGTCGAGGCCGAGGTCCCAATGTTCGACGAAATTGGTGCAACCCATTCCGACGATGGCTACTCGGTCTTTGATTCCATGCGATGCCATGTTCGTTTCTCCTTCTCAATACGTCGTCAGGTCAGTTGTCCCGGACCAGCGTTGCTTTCCAGAAATAGTTGGGGATGTCGTCGACAGTGAAGAGACGACGGAATGTCATGCGTACGCGCCGACCGATTTTCACTTCTTCGATGTCGATGTCACACAGTTCGACAGGCAAACGACCGCCGCCATCAAAGTCGACCACTGCAAAAACGATGGGTGGGCTTGGCGAATAGGCGAGGCGATCGATGGTGAAAGTGGCGATAGTGCCAAGAACGTCTGCCATCGGTGCATCTTCCATGTCATCGGTGCGCTGACCATCAACAGAGACTCGCAGTGGCGGGAGATGCACACTTCCGGTGGTCTTGTCGCGTGAGCCGATGAAGCCGTACTTCCACTTCTCACTTCGCGCAGCAGCAGTTGCCGAGACGCGCTGCGGCTCAGGGCGACGTGGTGGCTCGATCGACATCATGCCGCGCCATGAGAGGAACTTGCCGTAAGAGAGTGGAGCACCACCATTGACCTGCTCATCGAAGCTCGGAGTTGGTCGTGCGGCGGTCAGATGTTCAGTCGTACGCAAGATGATGACGTCCGCACCGTCCGTGAGTGACACCAGCGCAATCACCTGATTGGCTTCACTGCTCTCGAGCAGGCTTGCAAGAAGTAGCCCTGGGTGAGCAGCGCCAGAGTTGCCGATGGTCGGGATTACATCACCGACGACTTTTGCCACGCCCAACTTTGCGGCAACAGATGACGCCACACGAGCATGTGGCGAGGCCACTGCGATCATCGCGACATCTTCGGCCGACACGTTTGCATCGGCGAGCGCTTGCTTCCATGCAGCCTTTGCAAGGGGGGTGTAGGTGACTTCACTGAATTTCTCATCCCACACTTTTGTGCGCACAGAACCAGGTGACCGCCAGCGGTCGATGAACTCCTCTGTCGCACTGGTAACCGCGAGAATCTCTGCAGCGACCGGGGCAGAAGACGAATCGCCAATAACAAACGCAGCCCCGGCATCACCACCATTTGCCTCTTCAGCACTACCTGCGAGACCAGTGCGGATATCGGCGCTGGTCACGAGCGTCGTGACGTTGCTACGTGCTGCCATCATCAGACCACCAACAGCACTGCGAACGCTGGCTCCGAGATCGAGAGCTGTGACTGAATCGTTCAGTCGAAGAGCGGCATGAATAACTGTGGCGTTGGTCTTGTCTGCATACGTCGGACTGACAGTGGAGAACAACAGTTGCTGTGGGCTGATCTTTCGACCACGCAAAGCACTACGGGCCGCTTCAACTGCCATTGTCGTTGGATCTTCGTCAAATGATGCAACGGTGCGCGTTCCTTTGCCCCCACCTTGGCCAACGAACGGAGCGATAGTGGACTTGTCGAGTCGTCGGTAGGGCAAATAGGTGCCCCATGTGATGATTCCTTGCACACTGCAAGGCTAGTTGTTGGACCCCAAACGTCGTACATGAATGCGCGCTTCTTGTGTGCCTTAGGACGGTGCGCACTACGGTTTGTGTCATGCAACTCGGAGATATCGACAATGTGCAAGCCAAGGGGAACGGCAAGCCGTTGGACGGGGTGCGCATCTTGGCGCTTGAGCAGATGCAGGCTCTGCCTTTCGCAACGCAGCTCATGACACGCCTCGGTGCTGAAGTCCTCAAAGTCGAGAACCCCAAGGGAGGCGACTTGGCCCGCGGCTCGTTCCCTGCGATGAAGCAGCCAGACGGACGATCTGCCGGAGCAACATTTCTTCGGAACAACTTGAATAAGCGCTCGATTGCCATTGATATCAAGCACCCGCAGGGCCGCGAACTGGTGCTGAAGTTGGCAACGCAGTTCGATGTGTTCGCCGAAAACTTCAAGGGTGGTGCTCTGAAGAAGATGGGGCTCGCTTACGACGATGTGCGCGCTGTCGCACCGAATGTCATTTATCTCTCAGTGTCAGGCTTCGGAAACACCATTGATTCACCGTATGGCTTCTGGCCTGCTTACGCAGCCGTCGGAGAAGCGATGAGCGGGTTGTATGAGTGGAAGCGTCCAAAAGGTCAGCCTCCGATCGTGAGCCCAGTCGGTGCGCTCGGAGATATCGGTACGTCGTTGTTCGGCGCTATCGGACTGTTGGCAGCGCTTCGTCATCGCGACATCACCGGGATTGGGCAACACGTCGATGTGTCTATGTTCGACTCAATGGTTGCTTTTGCCGATGTCGTCACGAACTACTGGTCAATGGGAGAGCGCCCTGAGCCAGGTGGTGGTTTGAACCTCATCATGGACGGTTTCCCTGCAAAAGATGGTTGGTTCATAGTGCAGTGTGGACGTGAGCATGAGTTCGCACGATTCGTCACCGAGATTGGCAAACCTGAATTCGTCGATGATCCTCGTTTTGCAACACGCCAAGGCTGGCGGGAACACATGGATGTCATTCGCGAGGCAGCTGGTCAGTGGGCAGCAGACAAGTCGTCAGTCGAAGCGTGCCACATTCTTGCGAAGGCGGGAATTGCGGCTGGACCGGTTTTGAGCGCACAACAAGTCATTGATGACCCTCATGTGAAGTCTCGAAACATGTTGGTTGAGATGCCACGAACTGACGACGTGCCAGAGCCGATTGTGGTGCCAGGTAATCCGGTGAAGTTGACGGGGATGACCGAGGGCCCAGATTCGATGCCCCCGATGTTGGGTGAGCACACTGACGCCGTGCTGACTTCTGAATTGGGTCTGTCACCTTCGGACATTGATGCTCTTCGCACCGATGGTGTGATCGGTTGACGTGATTCGTTGTTAGTCGTCGAGTTTCTCAACGTCGAACAGCGGGAACAATCTCTTCGTGTGTAACACGAAGTGAACGCCCACGAACACGATCGCGTAAGCAATCAGGCCGATGCGCAACGACACCAAGTCGCCCAGTGCCCCGAGCGCGAAGGATCCGACGGGGATACCAGCCAGCACACCGAGGAGATAAAACGACACCGCGCGACCACGGACACGGTCGGGCACGGTTCCTTGAATGAGGGTGTTGAGCGCAACGGCCATGAGCAGGTGTGCCATACCACCAAGGAAGAAGCCGACCATTCCGAGGAAGTAATTGCTCGTTGCAGCAATCAACACGGTGGACAACACATAGAACACGAGTGCTTGCCGAATTGCAGTTGATCGTTTCATCTGCTTTCCGTAGCGAGCAGACACGATGCTCGCGAGTACCGACCCGAGCCCAAGAGCCATCATCAGACCCGCATTGTCTGTGCTTGGACGGTCGAAAATGCGCGCTGCGACTGCAGCGCTGATGAACTGCACGGCCTGACCGAAGCAGCTGCTGATGAAAGCCATGATGACAGCAAGACGCATCGGCGTATGTCGCCACATGTATCTTGCACCGTTCTTCAACGCTGTCATCACGGTGAATTCGCGTGATGCGGTTGAGCCTGGTCGAGTGGTGACAACGGCAAGAACAACGATGACGAGAATGAAAGTCGAAGCATTTCCGAATATTGCTGCTCCTGGGCCAAATGCGGTGATGACCACGCCTGCAAGTGCCGGCCCAATGAACCTGGCCAAGGTGAATTGCACGGAGTTCAGGCGAACCGCATCGAGCATGTCTTCTTCCGGCACAAGTGATGGAACAAAGGCCTGCCAAGTGGGTGCTCCGAACCCGGTCGCCACGCCATTAAGAAACCCGATGGCGATGATCCACCATGGCGACAACATGTCTGCGGCGTACAGGGCGAACAGGGAGAAGCTGGCGATCATCTGCACGGTCTGAGTCGTAATCAACATGCGCTTGCGTGACACTCGATCAGCAATGACACCTGCCCATGCCGTGAAGAAGACCGATGGCATCGTGTTGACCAAAGTGGAGAAACCAACCCACGTGGCACTGTCGGTCATGTCGAAGAGCAATGCAGGAACTGCGACGAGCTGCATCCATGCCGCACCATTCGAGATTGATGCGGCGATGAAGAAGGTGCGGAAAGACTTGTGGCGGAAGACTGATCCAGAAAGCCGACTAGGACGAGGCGAACCTGAGCTGTTGTCGCGAGCGATGGCCTCGGCCTCTAGCTCACCATCGAGGTCGCCGGTGCTCACAAGTCAGGTAGCGGAAGCGGCAAGTTCGGGGCGACAAGGCCGCCGTCAACAGGAATGATCTGTCCGGTCACGTAACTCGATGCCGGTGATGCGAGGTACAACACGGCAGCCGCGATGTCCTCGGGAAGCCCGACGCGCCGAAGCGGTGTTCCATTTTCGAGACCTTTTCGAATGTCGTCATTCGTCATGACTGTCGCGAGTGCTTCAGTGAGAATTGCACCTGGTGCAACTGCATTGACGCGGATCTTTGGGTTCAACTCGAGCGACAATTGTCTGACTGAATGGTCGACTGCTGCTTTCACAGAGCCGTACATGGCGTAACCGCGGCCGGCGAGGTGACCGATGGCCGACGAAATCATGATGATGCTGCCCCCACCAACTTTCAACATATGAGGAACTGCCGCACGCACAACGCGAATGCCGGTGGTGACATTGCGGTCAAATGCATCAGCCAGGGCAGCGTCGCTCGCTCGGGTGTACGGGCCAGGCATGGCGCCACCGACGACGTTCACCGCAATATCGATCCGCCCAAGCTCATTGGCGGCCTGGTCAATTGCTGTCGCCACGGCATCTGAGTTC
>JBJTGC010000026.1:0-2648 GCA_046093725.1 Actinomycetota bacterium | reverse complement strand
CGTCGCTGCCGTTTGCTCGGTACTCTGCTTCTGTGTCGTTTCCCCCTCCGACATTGCCTGATTGTCATCGCCATGCCGGTCGCCCGACCGGTCGCCAGTGCACTCGGTGCATGCGACCTGCGTGCGCTGACTGTTTGACACAGGCTCACGTCGGGTCAATTTGCCCCGACTGCCTACGCGCATCTCTTCCAAGCACCGGAATGCGGTTTCGCCAATGGAATGCCGGCCAACACATGTTCGTGACACGACTTCTGATTGCAGTAAACGGTGGCATTTTCTTGTGGACCCTGCTCGGCGGCGTGACCGGCATTCTGTCTGGTAGCAACATCAACCGCCGACAGTTTGATCTCGCACTGTCGTCTGTGTTCATCGAGAACGGCGAGTGGTGGCGACTCGTCACCGCCGGTTTCTTACACTTCGGCGTTTTTCACATTGCCATGAACATGTTGTTGTTGTTTCAGTTGGGACAACTGCTCGAAACTGGCATTGGTCGAACACGCTTCGCATTGCTCTATGCAGCGTCACTCTTCGGAGGTTCGCTCGGTGCGTTATTGCTGAGCCCGAATGCACTCACTGGTGGTGCATCTGGTGCGGTGTTCGGTTTGATGGCAGCGGCGAGCGTGGGACTTCGTCAACGTGGCATCAACCCGTTCCAGACCGGCATCGGAGCGACACTGGTGTTGAACTTGTTGATCACCTTTGCGATTCCCGGCGTGTCAATCGGTGGACATCTCGGTGGTGCCGTCGTCGGCGCCTTGGTCGGTTACGCAATGCTTGAGCCGCGCTGGAATCGCGAGATGCCGTGGATCTCTCTCGCAGCTCCAATCACGGCATCAGTGGTGTGTGTGGTCGCTGCACTCACAATTGCGTGATGGAATGGTCTTCGTCGTCGACTTGTTAACAGCCGGCTAGTGAGCGTGGCACGAACCGCCGCAACATCCGCCACCCATTGGCATGCTCGGTGCCGCTGCGGGCGCCGATGCACCGCTTGCACCTACAGATGCAAACACGCTGAGCACGCGGACCGCTGTGTCATGGCCGTTCGGGCATGTGGCGGGTGCGCTTGCTTCGCTCATGGGGCGACGCTCTTCGAACGTGGTGTCACAGGACTTGCAGCGAAACTCGTACAACGGCATGTCGCAAGTGTATGTCACCGTCACTCGTGCTTGACTAGCGCACATGACGTTCGCTTCGACGGTTGCCCCGCTGCAGACCAGACCCGCAGAAGTCGTACCCACCACGGAACATGTGCCGGAGACCGGCGAGCCTGTGGTGGCCCACATCGTGAAAACCGAGCCAGGTGAGTCTGCAGCAGCCAAAGTGCTCGAAGCGCGCATTTACGGCACTCCCCTTGAAGCACTGTGCGGACATGTCTGGGTGCCGTCGCGCGACCCGAAACAACTACCGATGTGTCAAGAGTGTCGCGACATCTACGACACATACCGCATGTTCAATGAGAACCTCGGTGAGAACCCGTCCGAATGAAAGACCTCAACATTCGCGAGGCGGTACGTGGCCTCATCATCGATGGTGAGCGACGTGTGCTACTCGTGCGACTGCAGTTTCCTGATGGAGCGGTGTGGCTACTGCCTGGTGGTGGCATTGAACCTGGAGAAGCACATCACGACGCGTTGTCGCGAGAGTTGGCCGAAGAGGTAGGCCTTAGTGAGCCAGTGATCGGCACCCATGTGTGGACACGCACTCATGTGATGCCGATGTTCAACAGCACATGGGATGGCCAACGCGATTTCGCCTACATGATTCACACCGACTATTTCGATCCACAGCCACTTCTCTCTCAAGAACAACTTGCCGCCGAGAACGTGTCGGACATCAAATGGTGGCCACTCGAAGAGTTGAGCAACTACGACGGTGATGACTTTTTTGCACCGATTGAATTGGCCGACATCGTGTCGCACATTGTTGAGATGGGCGCTCCGCCACAACCACTTGAGCTACACCAAGAAGGCCTCGAGGAGTACCTCACCAGACGTCGACGTCGCAGTTGACTTCTCAATCGACTTGATTGTTCTGTTGGTGAGATATTCAGCGAAAGTCTCGGACAGCCACGGCGGGAACTCCGAACAACGCAACCAGTGATTCAGCGATGATGTTCACGACTCCATCTGCGCACTCGACCACACCACGCACCAAAAGTGCCGATGCATCGCGTGCCACCAGACGATGACGTTGCCAACATCCGCGCGAACAGATGACGTTGATGAGACCGGTCTCGTCTTCAAGACTGATGAACGTGGCGCCGCGTGCAGTCATGGGGCGTTGCCGATGCGTGACCACACCTGCCACCACGACCTTGCTGCGATTCGGCAACTGCGCCAACTGATCGGCAGTGAATACTCCGCGCCGTGTCAGTTCGTCACGCAGGAAACGTGTCGGGTGACCATCGGGAGAAATGCCCGTGGACCACAAGTCAGCAATTGCAACTTCAATCGGTTCCATTCCGGGTAGCGCTGGAGTGGTGTCGACCGCCGCCACACCCTGCAACCTGTCGACACTGCCTGAGACATGTTGCCCTGCTTTCCACAATGCACTTCGACGATCGATGCCGAAGCTTTCCGAAAAGACTCCGGCCGTTGCCAATGTCTCGACATGACGTTTAGTGAGACCGTCAACACGACGGCTGAGAT
>JBJTGC010000025.1:0-7139 GCA_046093725.1 Actinomycetota bacterium | reverse complement strand
GTTCCATTCTGTCTGCCGACATCACGGCACCAAATGCACTCGTCAGTTTGTCTGGTACTTCGATGGCATCACCACATGTTGCCGGTGCTGCAGCACTTGTGCTTTCGAACATGGCAACACTGTCGCCAGCCGGTGTCACGTCGTATCTCTTGTCGGAGGCCACCACAAACACGGTCACGTCTGTCGGAGTCGGAACACCCAACAAGTTGCTCTACTCGCGCTCGGCCACGTTGTCGGCTGCGTCATTCGAGGATTGGCAGGATGACAACTTCGGAGATGACCTCGACGACCCCATGCCAAACAACGACACGGTCACTTCGCCCGACCACGAAGTGGATGAGCAACCAAGTGAAGCACCGAGCACACAACCGTCTTCGCCTGCTCCGGGGTTTGGCTCACCAACAACGACGACTCCTGTTGTAGTCACGCCACCATCTGCAGAATCGATCATCACCACTGCGACGGACGCGCAGTCTTCAGTAGCAGTCATTGACGCAACGCCCGAGAAGGTCGTCGTACGTTCGGCTACCACGTCTACCTATCGACCGCTTCGCGTCATCAGCGTGAAGCGCAGAGGAGCACGCCTCGTGGTCACAGTCGCATCCGCCTCGTCGAGCGTCAGGCTTCTTCGCGCCGGGCGGGTCATTGCCTCCGGATCGGGTACAACCTTCGTGGTGCCACGAGCAGTCGGAACCATCACCGCTCAGGCACTTCTTCCTGCGTCCGCTCTCAGCGGCAGGTAGCTGCCAGGCATTTTCGCCGAGGTCTGGCTGAGCACCATCGGTCGATTGCATCGTAAGAGTCCTTTCGTCGTCGACAATGGCCGGCGCAGAGCGTTGCTTGGGGGAAGCATGTTCGATCTCATTATCCGTGGTGGCTCGGTGGTCGATGGCACTGGCCGTGCAGCGTTCATCGCTGATGTGGCAGTTCGTGATGGGAAAATCGCAGCAATTGCGCCACACATTGACGGCGAAGCACGCGAAGTCATTGATGCCACTGGGCTCGTAGTCACGCCTGGTTTTGTCGATGTTCACACGCACTATGACGGTCAAGTCAGCTGGGACTCGCTGCTTGACCCGTCGAGCAGTAACGGTGTCACCACTGTCGTGGTCGGCAACTGCGGTGTCGGCTTTGCTCCAGTTCAAAAGGGGAAAGAAGCATGGCTGGTGCAATTGATGGAAGGCGTGGAGGACATCCCTGGTACCGCGTTGCACGAAGGCATCACTTGGGAATGGGAATCGTTCCCGGAGTACCTCGATGCCATCGGCCGTCGCACGTATGCCGTTGATGTTGCTGCGTATGTACCGCATGGTGCGGTGCGCGGCTATGTGATGGGTGAGCGCGGTGCGCGCAACGAGAAGGCGACCGAAGATGATCTGCGCGAGATGTCGCGCATCGTGCAAGAGGCTCGCGAAGCAGGTGCTGTCGGTTTCTCAACTAGCCGAACGATGGCGCACAAAGCTCGCGATGGCGAGCCAGTACCTGGCACCTTCGCCGACATGGACGAGATGAATGCGATTGCGCGCGCACTAGAAGCTGGCGGTGGTGGCATCTTCGAGATTGCGCCAGAGGTGCTACCTGCTGATGCAGATGGTGCCGGTGGATTCATGAGTGAGCTCGGCTGGATGCGCGAGATGGCACTGTCTACAGAATTGAAAGTCTCGTACTTGTTGTTGCAAAACAGTCAAACGCCAACCATCTGGCGCGATGCACTCGACTTCAGTCAGAAGACAATCGATGATGGTGGATATCTGCGACCGCAAGTCGCTGCGCGACCGTTCGGAATGATGATCGGTTGGGCGAGCTACAACCCGTTTCTGAAGCGTCCAACATTCATGGATTTGTCATCACGACTATCCGGTGATGAGTTGCGTCAGCAGCTCGCAACACCTTCGGTGAGGGCGAAAATTCTCTCTGAGGCTGATGTGGCACCAGACCCGAGTGTTCCTTTTGACGGAATCGGCGGACTCTTCCAGATGGTGCTTGACCGCATTTACGTGATGGGCGAAGACGTGGATTACGAGCCACTACCAGACCGAACGGTCGCTGCTGCCGCGAAGCGTCTTGGTGTGAACCCCTTGGAGATGGCGTATGACCTCATGAATGAGAGCAGCGGGAATTCGTTCCTCATGTTCCCGTTCTTCAACTACGAGGACGGCAATCACGATGCCATCTACGACATGCTCACCCATCCTGCAGCTATCAGTGGCCTCGGTGACGGCGGTGCCCACGTTCGCATGATCTGTGATGCCTCGATGACCACGTACATGCTGACTCACTGGGCACGTGATCGACGTCGTGGATCTCGCATTGCTCTCGAAGAAGCGGTTCGCCTGCAGACATCAGCGACCGCTGACTTTGCTGGGTTCTCTGACCGCGGTGTGCTTGCGGTGGGGAAACGTGCTGACATCAACATCATCGACTTCGAGAACCTGCGCATCCACTTCCCGCACGCACAGAACGATCTTCCAGCGGGTGGCACCCGGCTTTTGCAGATGGCTTCTGGCTACAAAGCCACCATTGTCAATGGGGAAGTCACTCGCCGTGATGGCCACGACACAGGTGCACGCCCCGGACGCCTAGTGCGCGCGTGACGTCATGCAGTTGACTCGACTTGATGACTATCAGTCCTGGTTGTTGTCAAATGGCGACTTGAATGTCTTGATTGACCCTTGGTTGACTGCCGAGAGCATCTCGGGTGGCTTTGATCGTGTGCATGAGCACAACTTCACATCGGTTGATGAACTTCCAACTATCGATGCTGTGGTGTTGTGCACCCATGTCGAAGACCATTGTCGACCAGCGTCGCTGGCGCAGTTGCCTGCTCACATACCGGTACACGGCCCTCGTGCAGCAGTGAAAGTGGCGAGAGGGCTCGGCATGACCAGTACCCACGCACACAACGTCGGTGACATGTTCACGCTCGGCGAAGGTGCCCATTCAATCGATGTCACCGTGGTTCGAACAGGTTGGCCATTGTCGTTGTTCGCGTATGCATATGTCTTTCATGACCGGCAGTCAGGAAAGCGCCTGTTTCTCGATGCTCACCTTCCGTCCGTACGTCTGTCGCGTGCAGCCGGACGAGTTGATGCATTCCTCACTCCGGTGCGTGGTGTTCGGGCTGTTGTCATTCCTGCAACATCGGGTCCGTCTCGTGTCGCACGAACCGCAAAGTCACTTGGCGTCACCACTCTTATCCCAACATCGCTTGATCCTCGCCGCGACATGAATTGGTGGCAGCGACTTGTGTATCTCTCGTGGGGTGGAACCAAGGCCCTCCAAAAGAAGGTCGGAGACGGTATGCGCGTTATTCCAGAGAGCGAGAAGACGGTCTCCCTATAACATGAGGGAATGGCCGCCCAGCCGATCACAACGCAATCAACGGTACGCATCGGAGTTCTCGGTTGCGGAAACGTCGGAGCTGCCTTCATCCAATTGGTGAATGACCAGGCAGATGTCATCGAAGCTCGTACTGGAGTTCGCCTCGAAATCACCCGAGTGGCAGTCCGCAACGTCAGTCGTGACCGCGAGGTGAAGCTCGACCCCAACATACTCACACGAGATGCGCATGCGGTCGTTGATGACCCGAACGTCGACCTTGTCGTCGAGGTAATCGGTGGCATCGAACCTGCTCGCGAGCTCATCTCCACGGCACTCGGTAAAGGCAAGCCTGTCGTTACGGCCAACAAGGAATTGTTGGCCAATGTCGGCACTGAACTCTTCGCTGTCTCAGATACTGCAGGGGTCGACCTTTTGTTTGAAGCGGCAGTCGCTGGGGGAATTCCGCTTATTCGCGTGCTTCGAGAGAGCTTGCGCGGTGAACCCATCACGCGAGTGCTCGGCATCGTGAACGGCACCACCAACTACATCCTCACGAAAATGACCGAAGAGGGTGCTGATTACACGGTTGCGCTCACCGAGGCACAGCGTCTCGGCTTTGCTGAGCGCGACCCAACCGCCGATGTCGAGGGTCTCGACGCCGCTGCCAAGGCTGCCATCATCGCGAGCATCGCCTTCGGAGCACGTGTCGTCGCAGGCGATGTCTACAACGAGGGCATCAGCGGCGTCACCGGCGCCGACCTTGCCATCGCCAAGCGCCTTGGTTACGTGGTGAAGTTGTTGGCCATCGCGGAGATCTCTGCTGACGGCGAAGTGGCTGTTCGAGTTCACCCTGCGATGGTGAAAAACACGCACCCGCTCGCCAGTGTGCGCGACAGTTTCAATGCAGTTTTCGTCGAAGGTAAAGCCGTCGACTCGCTCATGTTCTATGGGCGTGGCGCGGGTGGCTTTCCTACGGCAAGCGCCGTGCTTGGTGACGTGATTGACGCAGCCATCAACCTTCGCAAGGGCGCACACGCAACCATCGGCACGTTTGCCCGCTTGCCCATCAGCCCCATTGATCAGACCACCTCTGAGTACTTGGTCGGTCTTGACGTGGCCGATCGTCCTGGCGTACTGCATGCGGTCACCGGAGTCTTTGCCCGTCACGGAGTCAGCATTCGTACTGCCGAGCAAGAGGGAATGGGCGAGAACGCACGTCTTGTCTTCATCACGCACACTGCTCGTGAAGCTGATGTGCAGGCATGTCTGCGCGAGTTCCGCACACTCGATGTGGTGAAGCGCACGAGCGGCCTGCTTCGCGTCATCGGCGGCTGAACCCGCATGCGGTATGTCAGCACGCGTGGCGGCGCGCCCGAACTCGGATTCTCCGACACAGTCCTCGCCGGACTTGCCATCGATGGTGGCCTCTATGTGCCTCAGTCAT
Source organism: Actinomycetota bacterium (assembly GCA_046093725.1). Taxonomy (GTDB): domain Bacteria; phylum Actinomycetota; class Acidimicrobiia; order Acidimicrobiales; family Ilumatobacteraceae; genus UBA2093. The sequence continues at coordinate 2,374 of JBJTGC010000025.1, read as the reverse complement.
GGCCACAACTGCCAGCCACGTTGCCCGATGACTACGCATCATTAGCCGCATCAGTCATCGCGCCATACGCCGCACCTGACATCGATGCAGCGACTCTTCTCGCGTTGTCAAGTGATGCCTATTCGTCGTTTCGCCACGAGTCAGTGGCACCACTTGTCCAGTTGGAAGATGGTCACTTTCTCATGGAGTTGTTCCATGGGCCGACTCTTGCTTTCAAAGATGTCGCATTGCAGTTACTTGGCCGATTGTTCGATCACATTCTGACGGCGAAGAACCAGCGAATCCGTATCGTCGGTGCCACTAGTGGCGACACTGGAAGTGCGGCCATTGATGGTGTGAAACATTGCTCGAATGTCGACATCGTGATTTTGTACCCAAATGGTCGAGTCAGCGATGTGCAAAGACGACAGATGACCACAGTCGATTCGCCAAATGTCCACACCGTCGCAGTTGACGGCACGTTCGATGACTGTCAAGACCTCGTCAAGGCTATGTTTAACGATCATCCGTTCCGTGAACGTCACAATTTGTCAGCGGTGAACTCGATCAACTGGGCTCGCATCGTGGCCCAAGTCGTCTATTACGTCGAAGCATCACGCAGACTCGGTCGCACCATCGATGTCACAGTGCCCACTGGAAATTTTGGCAATGTGCTGAGCGGCTGGATTGCCAAGCAGATGGGTGCCGATATTCGTCACCTTGTGGTTGCGTCAAACTCGAACGACATCCTCACCAGATTCTTCGAGTCGCGTGACATGGCCGTTACCGGTGTTGCTCCGACTTTGAGTCCCAGCATGGATATTCAAGTGTCCTCAAATTTCGAGCGCCTGCTGTTCGAAATGAACGACCGTGACGGGGGAGCCACCGCACAGCAACTCACTCGATTTCGTTCCACTGGTCATCTTGTGTTGGAGCCTGATCAGTTCTCTACGTGGATCGACCCAACGTTCCGTGCTGGCCGTTGTGACGATTCACAGACTTTGGCAACAATCGCGTCGGTTCACGCGTCAACTGGCATGCTCATCGACCCTCATACGGCGGTCGGTGTTGCCGTGGCGCGTCAGCGAATTGAACAAGGTACGCCCATGGTCACCATGGCTACGGCACATCCGGCGAAGTTCCCCGATGCGGTAGAGCGAGCCACCGGCATACGACCCCTACTACCCGAGCATCTTGCAGATCTCATGTCGCGTCCCGAGCGCACCACAGTGCTCCCGAACGATTTGATAACGATCGAGTCGTTTATCAATTCTATGTGATTGTTAGCCGATTGCGGCGAACCATCGACATCAATCTTTGCTGCCTTGGTCTTCCTTGTTCCACGGCAGGAGAAGGCGTTCTGCGATGCGCACGATCCATGTGAAGGTCACGCCCAATACGGATGCGATGAGAATTCCGGCCCACGCCACGCGTGAACTGAGCGTCGACCTGGCGTCATTGATGATGTAGCCGAGGCCGCGTGCCTGAGGTGCGAACACGAACTCGACACCGATCACCGTGAGGATTGCCACGCTGATGGCGACTCGCAAGGTAACGAAGATGCTCGGCAACGTCGCAGGCAACATCACATGTCGGAACATTTGCCAGCGATTGACGCCAAAGACCGTGGCCGCTTCCCGGAAGCTGGCTTGCACGCTCATCACAGCGGACTGAGTGGGCACCCATACAAAGAAGAACACGGTGATGGCGATGAGCACCACAATCGGCTTGTCATAGAAGCCAAAAGCGATGAGCAACGGGGACAACAAGGCAATCTTCGGAACGGTGTACAAGGCGTTCAAGAGAGGCTCGAGTGCTTTTCTGGTGAGTCGATTCAAACCAAGAACGAATCCGAAGAGCAATCCAACCAACGACCCAAAGATGTAGCCGAGCATGAGTCGGCGAATTGTCACCCACAAGTCGTATGCAAAATCGCGCTCCACGAACATAGAGCGAAGCTCGCGGACAACGTCAGTGACGGAGGGGTAGAAGATACGGCTCCACCATTCCTGGTCGGCGCCGATTTGGAGGAACACGAGCAGTACGACTGGAACGGCAATCGCGAGTGTCACCTCGGTTGTGCGTAGACGACGGTTGTACTTGACCGGGTCACGGTCTGCCGCCGTGGGAGTGAGAACAATGGCGTTCTTATGTTCGGTGGCCATGATTACTTTGCCTCCAAGCTTGCGAGGTGAGAGTTGACTTCATTGCGCAGAAGTTCACGGAGCTCGCCCTCAAGCTTGGCGAACTCGGCGGTCGAGCGAACCGATGGGTCACGCGGTCGCGCGAAAGGCACTTTGATGTCGGCGATGATGCGACCTGGTCGTGCCGACATCACCAACACGCGGTCGGCTAGGAGAATTGCCTCGTCGAGTGAGTGGGTGATGAATAACAC
>JBJTGC010000024.1:0-2231 GCA_046093725.1 Actinomycetota bacterium | reverse complement strand
GGCCTCGTCGTATAGGTGCGTACCAGCGACAAGGGTGTGTTTCTTGAAACTCTCTGACGGCGGGAATTTCCGATGCTCAATCAGTAGGTCGTCAATTGCGTCGCTCTCAGCCACAGCGAACCCCCTTTGCAATGTGGAGACTAGTGAACAGAACACTTGGCACACACAGTGACTGACACACACGTGACACCACTACCTGTGACAGAGTACGGAACGGAGGGACGATGCCTGATCAAGACAAGCAACACTTCGGTGGAACCGAGTGGGCGATGACCCTCATGACCTCGCTTGTGTGGGGTGCCTCGTTCCTCTTTATCGCCATTGCTCTTGACCACGTGAACACCGGTGTCATCCCGATGATGCGCACCTTTTTTGGGTTTCTCGCGCTGCTCTGCATCCCACGTGCGCGAGTGATGATCCAGAAAGAAGACATGAAGACCGTCTTCTTCCTCAGCCTCATCTGGATGGCTGCGCCGTTCTACCTCTATCCGCTCGCAGCACACACCGTGTCGTCATCGGTCGTCGGAATGATCAACGGAGCACTCCCTGCACTGACGGTCGTCGTGACTGCGATCATGACCAGACGACGTCCGACGCGCCAACGCATCAGCGCAGTTCTTGTCGGATTCAGTGGTATCGCGCTGATCTCCTTCTCGAGCATCACCGACAATGCATCGGCCTCTATCCACGGCATCTTCTTTCTGTTGCTCGCTCTGCTTGGCTACGCCGTCGCAGTGAATATCGCACTGCCACTCAACTCGAAGTACGGGGCGACGGCCACGATGATGTGGGTTGAAGGGGCTGCATTCATTTGGACTTTGCCGCTCGGTTTACCGGCACTGCGAGGAAGCGAGTTCACCAGCTCAGCTATTGCTGCGCTTCTTATTCTTGGTGCCATTGGCACTGGAATCACCTTCGCCGTGTACTCAGCACTGCAGACCCGAGCGGGCGTGGTGCGAGCAATGATCGGCACACTCTTCACTCCGGTCGTTGCGACCATACTCGGAGTCATATTCCGCGACGAGCACGTCACCGTTCTCGCAATCATTGGAATGTTCATTGTCATCATCGGTGCATTCCTGACGAGCCGACCAGAGAAGCCCCTTATCTCGGCAGCAATCTAAAGACGCCGGTGAAAAATTGTCACCATCAGGGATAGTGCTCTCGCTCTTACACTGAGATTCGCATGCTTCAACCGAAGGAAACAACACTCGCAATACCCGCCGAGGAACGCATCCTCATCAGCGCTCGCCGCGAAATTGAAGAGCAAGGAATTCTCGGCCTTCGAATCATGGACGTGGCGCGAGGTGCTCAAGCATCGTTGTCACTCATCTACAAGTACTTCGGCAGCCGCGATGGCTTGCTTGCTCGCGTTCTTGGGGACATGTATGAGGAGATTCAACAGACCAGTCTTTCCGCATACATGCAGCAGCTCGCCGGAAACAACAATTTGACGGTGGAAGACCTCGTCGGGGCGCTACCCCAGTTCGACAATGAGGCGTTCCGACACAATCAATACGCACGACTTCAGATTCTCGCCACGTCGCTCAAGAACCCTGATTTGCGGGCTCGCTTGGAACTTCTGACTCAGGAGCAAATGCGCACATGGCGCGATGCCATCTCGAACTTGAAGTCACGCATGGCGCCAGGAGAAGAGTTCGACGAACGCTTCTTTCTCATGATCTTGTCAACCCAGAGCATGTACTACCGCGAACTATTGGGAGAGACGAGCTTTTCAAAAGAGGACTACACCTCGTACGTTCTTCACATTCTGAAGAACTCCCCGTCTAAAGGTTAAAAATTTTTATACACAGATAAATACGGGCTCTCCTACACTGGCAACGATGAATCCGCCCTCACTGAAGGAATTTCGCGCCAAACGTCGTAGCGCAACCGATACTCCACAGCAGCGCATTCTTGAGAGTGCGCGTGGTGAGATCGAAGAAGTTGGAATTCTCGGACTTCGAGTCGCCGAGGTGGCGAAAAATGCCTACACCTCCGTGACTCTCATCTACCGCTACTTCGGTGACCGCGATGGACTACTAGCCCAGGTACTGGGTGACATGTACGCCGAATTCCAGGAAAACACCGTCTCTGATTTCATGAAGCAACTCGAACCGCTTCAGCCGCTGACGGTGCAGAACGTGGTGGACGCAATGCCAGACATTGACGACCCTGGCTTCAAGAAACGCCATGCGCAACGACTACAAATCCTGGCAACTGCTGTCAAC